>JASHVE010000232.1 GCA_030039675.1 Acidobacteriaceae bacterium
CTGCAGGCGTTGTAGTTGTGCGTCTTCCAGCCGTTCCGGCGGAGTAGCTCAGTTGGTTAGAGCGTGGGATTCATAACCCCAAGGTCGACGGTTCGATCCCGTCCTCCGCCACCAAGATGAAATCCACCAAGTCCACTCACGTCCATCCATAGCGAAAAATCCCAGTGTTTTGATAGATTTGCCGTACACTATGTCCATAGAGTCCGCCGGAACCTCGGTAATCACCCAAAAGCGGCCATAGGTTATCACCTCAAATCCGGCCATAGCGAACAGGCCTAAGACATTAGCTCCGGCAGGGGAAATTAGCCTCTGTTGGCATGGGTAATGTCTTGGAAAAAGCGAAGCAGGAACAGGTGATTGCGCTGGGGCGACTTGGTTGGTCCCTGCGCCGGATCGAGGCGGCGACGGGAGTCCGTCGCGAGACGGCTGGCGGATACTTGAGGTCGGCTGGGATAGCTCTACGGGCGCCGGGTGGCTGGGGCCGAAAGTCTCCAGCGAAGGCCGCCAGCCCGATGACCACCGGCCCAGTTGGCGAAGACGCGGCAAAACCGGCCAAAGAGGTGATCACCGGCTTTTGCGGTTCCAGACAAGCTGATAATTCAAAACCGGCCAACGAAGTGATTACCGGCTTTTCGCCGGAAGCGACGTTGCCGAAGCCAGATGTCAAGCGCCCATCCGGAGCCAGTGAGCCGTATCGAGAGATCATCGAGCTCGAGCTGTCGCGGGGCCGGAATGCGATGGGTATCTGGCAGGATCTGGTCGATAAGCACGGATTTACAAGCAGCTATCAGAGTGTTCAGCGATTCGTACTCAAACTGCGCGGCGCAGTGTCGGCTGAAGCGCGGGTGATCATCGAGACGAAACTCGGTGAAGAGGCCCAGGTTGATTACGGAACGGGGCCGATGGTGCGCGATCCGGACAGCGGCAAGTACCGGCGCACGCGATTGTTTGTTCTGACGCTGGGCTTCAGCCGCAAGTCGGTTCGACTGCTGGTCTTCCGTTCGAGTGCGCGGGTGTGGGCTGAACTACACGAGAAGGCCTTTCGCCGGCTTGGCGGTGTGCCGCGGATCGTGGTCCTGGACAACCTTCGCGAGGGCGTGTTGTCTCCAGACTTCTACGATCCGGGTCTGAACCCCTTGTATCGCGATGTTCTGGCCCACTACGGTGTAACGGCACTGCCGTGCAAGGTGCGCGATCCCGATCGAAAGGGGAAAGTGGAGTCCGGCGTAGCCCATGCGCAGAAGACGCCGCTGAAAGGCAAGAAGTTCGAGAGCCTGGAGGAGGCACAGGCGTACCTGGACCACTGGGAAGAAAACTGGGCTGACAGGCGCATCCATGGCCGGACCAAGCGGCAGGTGGCAGCGATGTTTGCCGAAGAGAAGCCCCACCTGCAGCCGCTGCCGCTGGAGCCGTTCCGCTACTACCAGTATGGCGAGCGCACGGTTCATCTGGATGGCTGTGTCGAAGTTGAAGCGGCCTACTATGGAGCGCCGCCGGGCTGGATCGGGCGGAAGGTGCATGTGCAATGGGACGCAATGTTCGTGCGACTTCTTGATCCACGCACCGGTGAGTTGCTGCGCGAGCATCTGAGCGGCAAGCGTGGCGGGCACCGCATCCGCGATGCGGATCGTCCGCGTCGTACGCCGCCGCCGTTGCTTCAGCTGCTGGCGCGTGCCCACAAGGCCGGAGCCAACATCGGCGCTGTCTGCGACGCCATCCATGCCCGGCAGGGCGAACTCGGAATGCGTCGCATCCAGGGCGTTCTCCAACTGACGAAGCAATATGGCAGCGTTGCTTGCGACGATGCCTGCGCGGCCGCGCTGGAGCTGCGCGTTGCCGAGTATCGCTTCGTTCGCCGCTATCTGGAGCGCAGGCCGCAGGCTCCTCTCAGCCTGCGGCAAGTCGATCCACTGATCCGCGAACTGACCCAGTATCGCGACCTGATCCAACAACGCATCCACTTCGAGGAACCCAATCCATGAACCTGATCGAACTCAATCGCTCGCTGGTGCAGCTGCGCCTGAGCGGCATGGCCGCGGTGATGGAAACGCGCCTTCTGCAAGCGCAAGCGGAGAACATGGCGCCCATCGACCTGATCTCCATGCTGGTCTCTGACGAACTGGCTTGCCGCAGCAAGCGGCTCCTGGAGAGACGCCACAAACAGGCACAGTTCCGCGATGCCGACAAGCGCCTGGACAACTTCAACTTCGAGTTCAATCCCAAGATGAATCGCAGCCTGGTCTTCGAGCTGGCCACGGCAGGCTGGGTCGGAAGACGCGAAGATGCCCTGTTTCTTGGTCCACCTGGAAGCGGTAAGAGCCACTGTTCACAGGCCATCGGACACGCCGTCATCCAGCAGGGCTACCGCGTGCTCTACCGCGAGGCGCACATCCTTCTCGAAGAACTGGCCGATGCTGCGCTCGATGGAAAGCGTAAGGAGTTCATGGATCTGCTGACCACCGTGCCGCTGCTGATCATCGACGACCTGGGGATGCGCAAGCTGCCGTTGACCGCCGCCGAGGAACTGCTGGAAATCATCATGCGCCGCTATGAACGCGCCAGTACGCTGCTGACGTCGAACAGACCCGTCGACGACTGGGGAAAACTGCTCGGCGACAGCGCCGCCGTCACTGCCATGCTGGATCGCTTACTGCACCACGGACACGTTCTCAAGTGCGGCCCGCGCAGTTGGCGCACAAAAACCGGAAGTACCGGAGACCCGCAATGACAAGAGCAAAAGCCATAAGGATGCCGGGCAAAGAACGCCCGGCGGCGTCGCGTCTCGTGATCCAGAGGCCTCTCACAGCGGAACTTCACCCTAGGAATGCTGGCAAGAACACGAAACCCTCTGCGGGCCAGCCCATCAGGCCAACCACAGAGGGTCTCGATTACCGATTCCTTCGGAGCCAGCCCCGTGTTATCGGCCCTGGATCGCTCCGCAAGGCGCGACCCCGGCGGAGCGACTCCCACCATAACACGCAACCCGAAACCTTGAGAATCAGACCCAACTTCGACGGATCAATCAACGCCTTGCATGCAGACGCTACGGCACGGTAAAACAATCACGTCTTCGGCCAATCCCGTTGGCCGGTTTTGAACTGATAATGTATGGCCGGATTTAAGGTGATAACCGAGGCCCCAACGGGGCAAAATCCATTTACGGAAGTAGCCTTCATACGTTCTGCAAGTCGCGTAGGTTTTGTTCGAGTCCTCGCCGAGTTCCTTCTGCCGATAGTGATCGATAAGCATCTGAACACTGATCGGGGCCAGGCTTGTGCGCGGGCTCTCAACGTTAATGTCAACCCGAAGTGCGGCCACCGCTTTTTGTGCGGCGGTTTCGTTCGGATACTCTGCAAGTGTTCCCAGCACCAGATTGCGTCGGCGGCGTCTGCCATCGGGCTGGGCTTCGTACCATCGGTACTCCCATGCCTTCCGGCTTCCGGCGCGCTCCACAAGTCGGAGGCTGCCTTGCTGGAATCGTGAACGTCTCATTTCCTCTCCATTCCAGGGTGATGAGGCGGCACGGATAGCTACTTCCAGCCTACTGTGCCTTGAGGTCGTCGTCGAGCGGATTGATCCTTTCGCCGCATTGAAATAGGTCGGAAGCCCGGAAGCGCCACAGCTTACCCACTCGGACGCCGTGAACGATCCCAGTTCGGGCGTAACGCTGAAGGGTTTTCGGGTGAACTCGAATGATGGCTGCTGCTCGATCACTGTCCAGCAGCGGTTCGAATGAATCCG
>JASHVE010000233.1 GCA_030039675.1 Acidobacteriaceae bacterium
AAATGTCACCGGAAAGAAAACGATCGAGGTTGTTGATGTGGCCGCCAGCACCGCAAGGGCCACTTCCATGCCGCCTTTTTCGGCAGCTTCGTGGGGCGGCGCGCCCATCTCCATGAAGCGGAAAATATTTTCGAGCACAACCACTGAGTCGTCGATGAGCCGCGAGAAGGCCAGCGCCAGACCGCCCAGAATCATGGTGTTGATCGAGCCGCCCATGGCGTCAGTAATGACAAGGCACACCAGCGCCGAGAGTGGAATCGACAGCATGACCGCGAAGGTCGCGCGCGGGCTGCCGAGAAACACCAGAATCATGATGCCGGTAAGAAACAGCCCGATGCTCGCCTCTTTCACCAGGTTCTTGATGGCCAGTTTCACAAAGACTGACTGATCGAAGACCACCGCTGTCTTCAGCGAGTCGGGAATGTCGACCAGGTGTTTGATGGCCTCCTTCATCCCGTTTACGATCGTGATCGTATTGCTGTCGCCGCCCTGCTTGAAGATCGGCACATAGACTGACCGCTGTCCGTCGATGCGCACAATGTTGTACTGCAGCGCGCCCGCGTCTTCCGCCTTGCCCACGTCGGCCACCAGCACCGATGAGTTGCCTACCGACTTGAGCGGCATTTGGTTCATCGAGTTTGCGTCAGGAAACTGGCTGTTCGCGTAGATATTGAAATCTTTCGAGCCGATCCTCACGTCGCCGGCGGGCAGAATCAGGTTCGACTCGTTCACCGATTTCACTACGTCGTTCAAGCTCAGGTTGCGCGCCTCCAATTTCAGCGGATCGACGTAGATCTGAATCTGCCGGTAGGTTCCTCCATACGGCTGCGGAACCGAGGCGCCCTGCACGCTCGAAATCTGGTTACGCACCTGGAACTGCGCGATGTCCTTGAGCTGTGTTTCGTTTAGTCCTTGTCCCTTGAGTGTCACCAGGCAAACCGGCTGTGAAGAAGCGTCCATGCCCAGCACAACGGGCGGCAGCGTGCCCGGCGGCAGCCGCCGCAGGTCGGCCATCGCCAGATTCGCCACGTCGCTCAGCGCCGCGTTAGGGTCCGTTCCCGGCTTGAAGTAAATCTTGATCAGGCTCACGCCGGTCAAAGAGCGCGATTCACTGTGATCCACATTGGCAGCCAGAGTGAAGAACCGCTCGAAGGTGTTTGTGATGTCGGCCTCGATCTGTTGCGGCGGCATGCCGGTGTAAAACGTGGCGACAACAACCACCGGCATGTCGATCTTCGGAAACAGATCCACGGGCATGCGCACCGTGGTCACAACACCCACAAGCCCTACCATCAGGCAGAGCATGAGGATGAAGTAGGGAAATTTCAGCGCAAACTTCGGCATCAGTGATCGCCTCCCTCGTTCTCCTCGGCCTTCATGTCGATAGTTCCGCCGGTTTCCTGCATGGTCTCTGAGGCCTGCGAGGTCGCCACCAGCGGGTTCACTTCGGCGCCCTCCTGATATTTCTCCTGCCCGCCGATCAGGACGCGGTCGCCTGGGCTGATTCCCGACCGGATCTCGGCGAGCTTCGTTCCGTCCAGGCCAACGATTACGTTGCGGATGTGCACGCGATTCCCGCTATCGAGCACGTAGACCGTCGGCTGTTGCTGTGCGTTCAGCACCACCGCTTCAATCGGGATGGTCACCACGTTTTTTACGCTCGCCAGCTGGAGCAAGGTGTTCGCATACATACCCGGCGCGATAGACAGATCCTTATTGTCGACGTCCACTTCGGTTTCCATCGTCCGCGTTTCAAAGTTCACGTTCCGTGTAAAACGTACGATCTTTCCGATGAACGATCTTCCGATCGCATCCACGCGTACACTAAGCAGGTCTCCCTCACGCACGTATTGCACGTCGTCTTCCGGCACGGGAACCCGCAACCGCAGCAGTGTGCTCTGCGAAAGCCTCACGATGGGCAGCGTCGAATCGTTGGAATTGGTGCCTCCCTGGATCAGCGCCCCGGTATCCGCATAACGCCAGATCACAACACCAGAAATCGGCGCGATCACGTTCGTGTAGTTTTCGAGCGCCTGTACGCGCTCGTTGTCCGCCCGGGCCGCTTCGGCGTGTTGTTGCGCCGCGGACATGGCGGCTTTGGCTGCATCCACCTGCGCCTGTGATGACAGGTCCTTCGATTGCGCGTCGTCTAACTCCTGTTGCGCAATCAGGCCAGGCCGCGTCGCGGAGGCTTGCTGCAGCCGCTCTGACTCCGCGTGCAATGCGTAGTTCAGCGCTTCAGTGCGCTTGATCTCATGCTGTGCGCGGGTAATCTCGTCCTGGCTTTGTTTTAATTCGAAGGTGGTTTGCTCCAGCTGCGCCTTCAGCTCTGGCACTTCGAGCACCGCCAGCGTCTCGCCTTGATGCACGATGTCGCCGATGTCCACGTTGATCCGCTTCATGTAGCCGCTCACCTTGGGGTGTACGTCGACCACCTGATACGGCTGAAACTGTCCGGCCAGCGTGAGCACGTGCGTGATATCACCGCGCTGCGCAATCGCTACTCGCGCCGAAGGAGCCGAAGTTGCGGTTACCGCGCCGCTGGACTCCGAGCGGCACGCGCTCATGCCAAAGATGATGCAAAGACCCAAGGCTGCAGACAGAGTGAGGAATACTCGCTTCTTACACATGCCGGTCATGCTCCTGCTAGGTTGCGCCCCGCTTCTGTTGCGGGGGCGTGGAATCAATGAAGAGAAGAAACGAAGGCATGCGGAGAAACCGCCACTTCGACGCCATCCCCTACGGTGGCATCTATCACGGTTTTAACGTGCTATCTCCGCAGACGGGTTTGGGAGACCCCGGTTGCCGCTATGAAGGAATCAGCCGAAGGTCCTAAAACCCAATGCGTCGGCTCACCTGAAGAACCACGAACGCTCGCGCTGCAAGCAGGGCAGAGAAACCCGCTTTACTCAGCACAAGATAGCTCTGAGCTTAAGATGCAGCCGGGAGATAAGGATGAACAGGCGGAGGACGAAAGAAAATAAGAGGAAAAAAGTAAGCGGCCAGCGAAACCGTCAGATCCGTGCGCCGCACCTCGTTTCGTGCAGGAGCCACGAAGGGCCACGCGGCAGCAAGTGTCGCAATCAATGCGAAGGGGATCGCTGGATGAACCAGATCCGGTGCCGGAACGCCATGCTCGATCACACGCGGCATGTCGGCGGGCAGCGCCTTGGCTGCGCGGACCGCGCTTCCCGGACCCGTCATGGGCCCGAACCATGCCGTTTTTGCCTCGACCGCAAAGACAACTGCCAGCAGGCACAAGCCACAGGCAAGCGTAACGCGGAGTTTGGCCATGAGAGCGGCTAGTTTACCGAACATAAGCGCAGTCTACCATCTGGAAACAAAAAACACCCACGGCAGCCCTTTGCAGACGCAACCGGGTGGAGCATCTCTATTGTAAAACGCTTCTACGGATGGAAAGTTACGCGTGGACGGCCACAGCCAAGTCGATGTGGATCTCTGGCGGCGAGAGCAGCGTGTTGTGCACCAGACAATGGTGCACTGACCGCATCAACCCTTCAGACAGCTCTTCGGTGAGCGCTACCGGGCATGTTGCCTGCACGATGAAGTTTCCTATCTGCGCCGGTTGCTTAAGCTTCCCGGCGCTGACTGACACCTCCACCCCGTTCTCCGCCAGGTCGCGCGCTTTATAGCATTTTCGGAATTACTTTAGACCGAAAGCATGAACTCAAGTGGCATTTTCCTTAAGAAAATGCCACCTTCCGCGGCTTAGGCAAGGGCACATCAGCTGTGGAACCGCTCTAACCTGCAAAACTCCAACTTCCATCGCTTTCCCAGCTGCTATTCGTCTAATGGGAACAGGACTGCGAGGAAGCATCTGGAACAGCCATCACAGCTTGGTTTATGTGGGCCCCCCAAGGCTGTTAATCCAGGGCACAGGAGAGCGGATCGGTGGCCATCCGCGCCGGGCAGGCCGATTTCACCATCGCGCGGATAGAATCGATCACCAGTTCCGGCTCGTCCAGGTGAATCCAATGCGCGCTGGCCGGCGCAATCACTTGCTCTACCCGGTTGCCGATCCGCCGCAGGCACTCTTCCGAAAGCGGCTTCGCCTTCGCAGGCGTCAACACCAGCACGGGAATCTCCTGGATCGGTTCCGCCGTGTGCATCTCGCGCACGGTGTCCGGAATGGACTCGATGTGCTTTCGCATCCCCGCGTAGAAAGCCGGCCGCGACCAATGCGCTGCCACCACCGGCCACACCTCGCGCGGCATCTTGCCAACCTCGGTCTTCACTCGATCCAGCACATGACGCGCGCCGTCGCCGGCAGCACCGGCCAGTTGCCCTGAGAGCGCTCCCGAGCGGCAAAACAGCGAGGTGACCGCCAGCCGCGCCAGCCCGCAGCGGGCAATCGGCGAAGCAATCTGGATCAGCTTCCGGCCCCGCTCCAGCTCAGATTGCTTCGCCGGATCGAGCGGCGGCCACTCTTCACAGCGCATCGGGTCTACCAGCACCAGACCCGCCACCTCCTCGGGATACTCGAGCGCGTAACGCCGCATCACCAGTCCGCCAAAGGAGTGACCTACAAGAACGTAGGGTGGCTTGATGCCGCCCCGTCCAAGCATCTCGTGCAGCTCCGCGGCAATATTGCTGGGTGTCCGCGCCGTCCGGCACGGACTGCTCCATCCTAATCCGCTCCGGTCGTACGATGCCGTGCCGGTGAACTGCGCCACGGAATCCTGAATGCGCCGCCAGTTCAGATTTGTAGCGCCGATACCCGACTCGAACACCACCGTCGGCTCGCCTGATCCGGCTTCGAGCACGAACAGCCGCGATCCTCCGCCGATCGATATCCATCGGCCGGGCCGCGCATAGAGTTGCAAGTCGCGGCGGCTGCCGAGCAGTTGATATAGAAATCCTGCAGCGATTGCAGCCGTCAATGCCAGGACCACCCCAAGAGCAGTACTCATAACCATTCCTAAAAGTGCGTCAGCCGCTCCGAACTGAAATCCGTGAGGCTGAGGTTTGCCTTTGCACTGCCGCGGTCGATGATCAACAGGGTCTCGCCAGTCTGGCCGCGCGTTTTTTCTTCCACCTGGGTCGCCGACCACACGCCCTCGTTGTGGCGCAGGCCGAAATACGTGAACTGCTTGACCGCTCCCGTTGTTTTCACGGTTTTCTCCACATATACAGGAAAGCCGATCGTGTGATCCAGCCAGGTTTTTATCTGCGCGTAATGCGTCCGGTCCACAGCTCCCGGCACGCTCGTTACCACATCGCAATCCCGTGCGCCGAATTTAACCGGCGTCTCCACACTCTGGCCGGTCCAGAAGTACTGCTGCTCCAGAAAATCTTCAAAGCTGAAACCGGGCCCCAGCGGACCATCGCTCCATTTGTCGAACGGCAAAACCGCAGCCGCGCGATCGCCCGGGCGCGCAATCCGGATGGTGCTCGCACCGTCGAAGTGCATTTCGAGCAGAACGTGCAGGCGCTCGGCGGAGGGCGAGTTCACGTCAAGCAGCACGCGCAGCACGCCTGGAAATCCGCGCGCTTTCATCGAGATGCCATAGCTTGTGCGTGCACCGCCTGCGTCCACGCGCACCAGCCGGCCCGTCGTCGTGAAGTCTGCCGTCTCTATTCGTTGGCGTGGAACCGCTAGTACCGCGCGTGCGTCCGAGGCGCCTGCCGGGACCGCGAAGAATATCGTAAACGCGATCGCGGCACGAAGCAGACTGATGCCCATTCTCATCTCTCGATCCTTCCGTCGCGGATGCGAATGTGGCGAGGCGCTGAGCTTGCAATCTCCTGATCGTGGGTCACTACGATCAACGTCATGCCCCGATCACGCTGAATGCCGGTCAGAATCTCCATGATGCGTGCCGAGTTCACGCTGTCCAGATTTCCCGTTGGCTCGTCCGCCAGCAGGACGGCCGGATCGTTGGCCAGCGCTCGCGCAATCGCCACGCGCTGCCGCTCGCCCGCCGAAAGCTCATTGGGATAGTGACGGTGTCGATCCTTCAGGCCCATCTCTTCAAGAAGCATCTCCGCCTGCTGCGCGCGGCGCATCCCATTCGTCTGCCTCGCCAGCATGGCCACCTGCACGTTCTCAATGGCGTTGAGTGTCGGCAGCAGATGAAAGGCCTGAAAAATGAACCCGACTTTATCCGACCGGTACCGGTCGAGGTCCGCCGCGGATTTGAGCGTGGAGTTCTCAAAACGCACTTCGCCGCTGCTGGGGGAGTCAAGGCCGCCCAGTAACTGCAGCAGCGTAGACTTCCCGCTCCCGCTCGGCCCGCTGATCGCCACATATTCGCCGGTCGCGATGGAAAGGTCCACTCCGCGCAGTGCTTCGATGCGCCCTTCGTCGTAATGCTTTTTGAGGCCGCGCGCCTCCAGCAAGGCACTGGTCATACCACGGCGCCTCCGCTGGAGAGTCCTGGAGTCTTCGCGGTCACACGGGATCCAACTTTGCATGGATTCGGGGAAGGCATGCGTCCGCAAGTTTAACGGCTCTTGTGGCTCGTGTCCACGCGGAAATTGCCCCTGGGGGGATGATCCCATAAGGTTTTGCTAAACGCCTTACGCACTTTATAGTGACACGCAAAAGACCGCCGCCCGCAAAGACCCTGCTATGCGGACTGAAAACGAAAAAGGCGGCCCTGCCGCCGGCATCCTTCATTTTTTAAGGCTATCAGGCGCCGCCGAGTGCCACCCCATTCAACACAGCGGTTCGCGCTGACGACTAACGGCCACGCCCTCGTCCTCCGCCGTTGCCCTTGCGCGCCGTATAGCAGTCCCGGCAATAGACCGGACGGTCGCCGCGCGGTTCAAACGGCACGGTCGTCGGTTGACCGCATCCCGAACAAATCACAGGAGTTCCCTGCTGAGGAGCGGAACGATAACCGGATGCCCCTTGATCGGCTTTCTTGGCCTGGCGGCAAGGCTTGCAGCGTTTCGGTGTCGAGTAGCCGCGTTCCTGAAAGAACGCCTGATCGGCAGCGGTGAAGGTAAAGTCCTGCCCACAATCGCTGCATGTTAATTGCATGTCTCCGGCCATAAAGGTTCTCCGTTCACAACTCCTTGTGGGGCAATTGTACAGCCCATTTCAAAAATTGCGACAAAAGATTTGTTTTTAAGTTGGTAAACTTAAGACCGAAGCCCCAACGATTCAATCTGGTTCAGCCAGCCCAGTTGAATTCAAGTCGTCAAAAATCAGCCATCTCGCAAAGCCGTGCAAGCACCCCTCTTCACATCAGAATGACAAATGTCTCTAATCCGGAAACTGAGGGGGAAACGATACGGCGCATTCTGGCTGGAGAGAAACACCTGTTTCATGCGCTGATCCGGCCCTGCGAGCGCGCAATCTACTTCTTGCTCTTCTCGCTGCTCCGCAACGAGGCCGAGGCCGAAGATGCGGCTCAGGAGACAGCCATCAAGGTCTATCGCAAGCTGCATCTGTTCCGGGGCGATTCCCAGTTTCGCACCTGGGTGCTCTCTATCGCGCGCAATGAAGGTCTGGGCCGCCTGCGCAAATCCGAGACCCGGCGCGAAGACTCACTCGATGCGCTCGTGGATGGTGAAGCCGGCGACTTCACGCCTGCCATTTTAACTAGCTGGCGCGAGGTTCCCGCCGAGACCCTCGAGCGGCAGGAACTCGGCAAACTGCTCCGTGACGCAATTGACGGTCTGCCTGAGAATTACCGTAACGTCGTGCTTCTCAGGGACATCGAAGAAATGGATGTGCGAGAAACTGCTATAGTTCTCGGAATCACCGAAGGTGCGGTGAAGGTCCGTCTTCACCGCGCCCGTGCGCTTTTGCAACGGAATCTGGCTCCGAAGTTGAAAGGGTTTGCACCCAAAGGCCGCAATCTGTTTGGGTGGACGCGATGAGGATCGACTGCAAACACGTATGGCAATACATCTCCGCCTATATTGACGGCGATGTAGACGCAGCCCTGCGCGCTGAGATCGACAAGCATCTCGAAACCTGCGAGATCTGCTCTGCCGTTCTCGATTCAACGCGCAATGTCGTCGTGCTCGTTGCAGACGATCGCGTCTTCGAACTTCCCGCCGGCTTCGGCAACCGCCTGCATGCACGCCTCGACCGGGAGCTCGCGCTGAGCGAATCGCCCTGAGACTTGCAAACCGATGTGCGTCACGTTTAGTCAGCAGTCGGCGTGCCCTGTTCACTGCATCAGGGGTGGGTTGCGTTGCTCAGGGCTGCTTGGCGAATTTGATCCCTGTCCGCCTGAATTTTTACCGGATTTGCTCGACCCGTTTCCGGACTGGTTGCCCGAGTTGCCCGGCGCACTCGACGAGCGAGCTCCTTTGCGCGATTAGCCGGCGCTTCCTGTCTTCACTGTCTGCGCCGTTCGCGCGTGGTGGTGATGGAGAATTGCGTGCGCCCACGTCTCGGCGCCGACGAGAACCAGCGTAAGCACAGCCATGGCCACTTGCAGCCGTTCCGACCGCCGCTGCTTCTTCGAGATCTCGCGCCGGCGCCACTGCCCCTCCGGGCGAGCCCGCAGCCTCCAGATCCACAGGAGAACCGCGAGATTCACCACCGCCCCCAGCACCGCCAGTGTGAGCATCGGAATCCGGATCGGGTCGCGATGAAACGCCCGGATCGGAGCCCAGATGCTGCCGGCCGCCAGCGCCGCCAGGCCGATTGCCAGCCGGACACCGTTGATCGTCAGCACGGCGGTGCAGAGGCTTTGCAGCAACGCCACCGCCATACTGGCAAACGATACCGCACCCCAACCTTTCGAGTCTTCCAAGCAAACCTCCACACTCTGCTCCAGCCGCACAAACAGGGTAGCGCACTTCCTGACTGGCGCAGAATCAAGCCTTGTCCGTTCGTGAATTTTCCGCGAGGAGAATCCCCCTGCTCCCAGACAGCTGCGCCGCCGGCAGAACCCCAAAGGCCGTAACCGCGAAGGCAGCAACCGTCATCGCCCGTCGGGCTGCCTGTCCAACCGACGTATCGCTCGCAATTTCAGTAGTCACAAGTTCTACTTTCGCTGTAACCTTTCGAGCTAGGCCCCACTCTCAGGGGCATAAGACACAGAACCGGGAGATTGGCGTGCATCACACTCTCTCGCCGTCACAAACCGCGGACAAGGCTCCGCCCAACCCCAGCGAGGTCAATCCATCATGAAGAACCAGTTCAATGCTCTGCTCCTCACCGCCGCGCTCGCCGGTCTGGCCGGTGGCACGACGGTCGCTGCTCAGTCTGCGGCGCAAAACTCAGCGCAGGCCAATTCCGCGAAGGTGATCAAGGCCGGTCTGCGTTATTCAAGCTCCGCTGCCGACACAACGAAGCACTCCTGTAAGGGCAAAAACGACTGCAAGGGCCAGGGTGGCTGCAAGTCCAGTGACAATGGCTGCAAAGGCAAAAACAGCTGCAAGGGCAAGGGCGGTTGCGCAACCGACGGCTCCAAGATGCCGAAGGCCTTCTTCGCATAAACAACCCGCGGGATCGACGGTCGGCATCGCAAATCTGCGGCGCGCGTCCGCCGGTCCCTCTCAATTTCCGAACCACTGACCCCCCGAAACAGGATCGATCCCTGGCCCCTGACTTATGCCTGGCAATCGTTTTAATGCGTATCAGAACCACGGCGTCGGCATCGGCCTGCGCATTCCGCACTACGAACATATCTTTTCACGCAAGCCCGTGGTCGACTGGTTCGAAATCATCTCGGAAAACTACATGATCGATGCCGGCCGCCCGCTGGCCACGCTCGACCGCATCCTGGAGCAGTACCGCGTAGTGCAGCACGGCGTCTCGATGTACTTCGGCTCCGTGACCGCGCCCGATCCGGAACACCTGAAGCGCCTGAAGCATCTCACTCGCCGCACCAAAACGCCGTGGCTCAGCGATCATCTCTGCTGGGGCTCGGTGGACGGCACCTACACGCACGATTTGCTCCCGCTGCCCTACACATGGGAGGCGGTTCATCGCACCGTGGAGCGCGTGCGCATGGTGCAGGACTATCTCGAAATTCCCGTCGCCGTCGAAAATGTAAGCTCCTACGCCGCCTTCACCGGCTCCGAGATGACGGAGTGGGAATTTCTGACGGAAGTTGTCGAGCGCGCCGACTGCGGCATCCTGCTCGACGTGAACAACATCTACGTCTCGGCGATGAACCACGAGTTCAACCCCATGGACTATGTGAATGCCGTGCCCGCGCATCGCGTGGCGCAGATTCACATCGCCGGTCACTCCAAATATGAGAAATACATTCTCGACACGCACGATCATCCGGTGATCGATCCGGTTTGGACCCTCTACGCACGCGCCACCGAGCGCTGCGGCCCCACACCGACGCTGCTCGAATGGGACGACCGCATCCCCAGCTTCGAGGAGGTGCACGCTGAGGCGAAGAAGGCCGAGCGCTACAGGCATCGCCAACGGACCGGAAAAACACCTGAGCTTGCGGGAGCGGCAAAATGACCGCCCATGCCAACGGACACGCGATGGATTTAGCCGCGTTGCAGCGCGAAATGGCCGCCGCGGTGATGCGGCCGCTGACGCCGGATGAGGGCATGCGGCCTACCGCGCCCGATGGCCGCCCGATGACCGAGGTTGCCGAGTCGTTTATCGCGCCCAACAGCCGCCTGACTGCGTTTGAGCGCCTCGAAATCTACAACCGCCAGTACTGGTTCCGCGTGCTCAATGCGCTGGCCGAGGATTTTCCCGCAGTGCGGGCCGTGGTGGGCAGCCGTCGATTTGAGGCGCTGAGTGTCGCGTATTTGACTGAGCATCCCAGCCGTTCGTTCACCCTGCGCAATCTCGGATCGAAGTTGCCCGCGTGGCTTGCGGCCCATCCTGAAAATGCCGGACGCCGCCACCGGTTGGCTGTGGATGTCGCACGCATCGAGTGGGCTTTTGTGGAGGCGTTCGATTCAGCAGAGCACGATCCGCTCACCCTGGAGCAGATCGCCACGCTCGATGGCGAATCGCGGCTTGCTTTGCAACCGCATCTGCGGCTCATCGCGCTCAGCTACCCTGCCGACGATCTGGTGCTGGATCTGCACCACCGCGAAAAGCAACTGACCAGCGAAGCCGGAGTAAGGCACGAGGAAAGCGAGGGTGCAGAGAGTGCAATGCCCAGGCTTCGGCCTCGACCGACTTGGGTTGCGGCGCACCGCATCGATCTCTCGGTTTACTACCGTCGGCTCCTGCGCGAGGAATTTCAGATGTTGTCCGCACTTCGCTCGGGGATCACCCTTGCTGCGGCCATTGAGGCCGGTTTTACCGGTTCGCGCATCCTCGATCGGCAACGCGCGGAGCAGGTGCAACAGTGGTTTGGAACCTGGGCCGAGCTGGGTTGGATCTGCGCTCCAGAACTTAAAGCTTTGCATTAAGAACAGGACGGAAACCAATGGGAACATTTGTGAAGTTGGTCCGTGTCCCATACGCTGGCGCGTGTGCATTTCTCAACCGCCTGCAGAGCCCCTTGCTGCTTGCCATTCGGCTCTACTGGGGCTGGCAGTTCGCGCAGGACGGCTGGGGAAAGCTGACGCACCTCGATCGCGTGACGGAGTTTTTCACCTCCCTGAACCTGCCGCACCCCGGCGC
>JASHVE010000234.1 GCA_030039675.1 Acidobacteriaceae bacterium
ACAGCTCCAGTGTTCTGCCGAATGTCGGTTTAAGTTTTTTTAATTTTGGACGATGCCTCCCATATGGAGAACGATCGGGAGCCGGCTGATCGGCACATCGATGCGCGGCCAACTGACGCACCGCCGCTCGAAGCGCAAATCGACTGGCTTACTGGCGTCTATAACCGCCCAACACTTCTCGCCATGCTCTTTCGCGAGACCGACCGCGCCCAGCGGCTCAACACCACGATCTCTCTGCTGCTCTTGGACATCGATGACTTCGGCCACTGGAATGCGCATCTGGGCGCCAGCGTCTGTGACCAGATCCTCTGGCTGGTCGCGGCCCGCACCGCGCGTCTCTTGCGCAGCTACGATCTGTTCGGCCGGACGGCAGGGGACGAGTTCCTGGCGGCCCTGCCCAGCTGCAGCGTCGAAAATGCTGTTCTGCTTGCCGAGCGCCTGCGCCTCGACGTCTTCAGCGTGCCTTTCCATGTAGCGGACGCAGCTATCAGACTCTCCGCGTGTTTCGGCATCGCGGCCAGTCGCGGCCGCTCTCCCCTAGTTGTCCTGCGCGAGGCCGAGGAAGCGCTCCGGCAGGCGAAGACCACAGGCCCCGAATCGATCCAGATCTTCGGCGCTTCCGCCCGCGTCAACCCAGCGCCCGTCACGCTGTTCTCTTCCGGCTTCCGTGACGAGACCGGCACCTGGTAGACCGAGCGGAACCTGGCTATCTCGCCGCGATCCGGTCTTTCGCCGATCCCAGAAACTCCTGAAAGACTTCGTTGGAGAGCAGCCGTCCCTGCGCGGTCAGCCGAACCATCTCGCCATCGAAGTGCAGCAGTCTGTCTTCTGCCATCCGCTCGACGGCATCCATCGCCGTCCCAACCATCTCTCGGCCAAATTCGCTCTCCAGAGAAGCGACTTCAACGCCTGCATTCAGCCGCAGCCCCAGAAACCACGCCTCTTCGTGCTGTTGCTCCGGCGAAAGCCACGCCGTCTCCACGGGCTGACGTCCGGCAAGATATGCTGCCAGATCGTCCGTCGTTTTCGAGCGCAGCACATCCCGCATCCCTGTGGACGTAGACTCTGCGGCGCACAGGGCAGACGACGCATCCAGCCCCACGCCCAGATACGGCCGCCGCTCCCAATACCGCAGATTGTGTTTTGCCAGGAATCCAGGACGGCTGAAATTCGAAATCTCGTACTGCGTCAGTCCAGCTTTATCGAGCCGTTCGATGGCCCGCTCATACATCCGCGCGATCGCGTCGTCCGAGGGAACCAGTCCTGCATGATACCGCGCGCCGCCTGCCAGCAGCTCGCGCCCCAGCCGCGACTCCTCGTCTACCTCTAGCATGTACACGCTTGCGTGCGGCACGCAGGATTCGACAAGCGCCGCCAGCGACTCTTCCCACGATTCGAACGTTTGCCCGGCCAGCCCGGCGATCAGGTCGGCATTCAGGTTCGTGATCCCCGCGCGGCGCAGCCGGCGCAGATCGTCCTCCACGATCGCGCGGTTGTGCAGCCGTCCGCTCGATTGCGCTTCGCGGTCCACGAACGATTGCACGCCCAGGCTTACGCGGCTCACGCCGGCCGCAACCATCGCTTCCAGAGTCGGGTCCGCCAGTTGCCCCGGCGCGCACTCCACGGTGATCTCCGCATCCGGAGCGACGTCGAACGCCTCGCGCAGGGCCGTAAACAACCTGGTCACCAGCTGCGGCCCAAGCAGGCTGGGCGTTCCGCCGCCCAGGTAAACCGTGTCTACGCACTGGGGCAGTTCCACACGCATCCTCGCGGTCCACTCGGCGGCTCCGCGCAAATCTTCGATCAGCCGTTCCACGTACCGCTCGTGCTGGCTGGCCGGATAAACCCCCGAAGCAAAGTTGCAATAGGTACACTTCGAGCGGCAGAAGGGAATGGAAATGTACACGCCGAACGCGTTTTCCGTCCTGCCAGCCATGAGAACAATTGTTTCACGCCTGTGCGGCGCCCGCGCTCTCCGCCGGCAATCCAGCGGCTCCGTGCAATCATGGAAGGGAGGAGATCCGGCTTGAAAGCGTGGCCTTTACTGGGCGTATTTCTGATCCAAGTCATCCTGCTTCTTGCCCATTGGTTTCTGTTTCATACCTGGATCGTTTTTTGGCCCGGCCTGACCCCCGCAGACCAGCTTGAGCTGCGCGCCGCCCTGTTCGTTCTCGCGTTTACTTTCGTCGCCGCCGCTCTGCTCAGCTTCCGGTTTTCCAACTTCGCGGTCGCGTTCGTCTACCGGCTCGCCGCCGTCTGGCTCGGCTTCCTGAACTTCTTTTTCCTCGCAGCCTGTCTGACCTGGCTTACCTGGTACGCGATGCTGGTCTTTCGGGACCCGCCCGCGCCCTCACTCCGCGCATCGATCGCCTTGGCGTTTTTTGTCCTGGCTCTGCTGGTTGGCGTCTTCGGCCTGTTTAACGCCCTCTGGATCCGTGTCCGCCGCATTGCCATTCGCCTTCCCCACCTGCCGGAATCCTGGCGCGGGCGCAAAGCGGTGCTCATGAGTGATCTGCATCTCGGCAGCATCAACGGCAGCCATTTTTGCCGGCGCGTGGTCGCGCTCGCCGCCAGCTTTCATCCCGATGTGATCTTCATCCCCGGCGACGTCTTCGACGGCTCCAAGGCCGACCTGGACCGTTTGCTCGCGCCTCTCAAGGAACTCGCGCCGCCCCTGGGCATCTTCTTTTCCACCGGCAACCATGAAGAATTTCACGACCCCGCGGATTACATCCAGGCCATCGCCCGGGCTGGAATCCGCGTGCTCGCCGGCGAGCGGGTCGTGGTCGACGGGCTGCATATTCTGGGCATCTCCTACGGCGAGTCGACCTATCCCATGCGCGCCCGCGCCAGGCTGGAACAACTCTGTCCCGGCCCCGAAACAGCCAGCATCCTGCTCAACCACGCCCCGGTTCGCCTGCCCATCGTCGAGCAGGCCGGCATCAGCCTGCAGCTCTCCGGCCATACCCACGGCGGCCAGATCTTCCCCTACACCTGGCTCACCCGCCGCATCTTTGGCCGGTTTACCTACGGCTTGCATCGCTTCGGTGCGCTGCAGGTCTACACTTCGACCGGCATCGGCACCTGGGGCCCGCCCATGCGCGTCGGCTCGGCCCCGGAGATCGTGGTGCTGGAGTTCGAGTAGTGCTAGAATGTAGTTACGTTGCTACATGGAGGCCGCGCCGTGGCCATCACCACTCTTTCCAGCCGTGAATTCAATCAGGACGTAAGCCGCGCCAAGCGAGCCGCCAAGAAGGGCCCCGTCTTTGTCACCGACCGGGGAAAGCCCTCCCACGTGCTCCTGAGCATTGAAGAATACCGGAAACTGAACGGCAAGCAGAAAAGCATCCTCGAGGCTTTGGCCATGCCGGGAGCCGAGGAAGTCGAGTTCGACCCGCCACGCTTGGGCGGCGAACTGTTTCGTCCCGCCGATTTTTCGTAATGTACATCCTCGACACCAATGTTGCCTCCGAGCTGCGCAAAGCCTCTGGAGCTCAAGCCGCGCGCACAAAGATCGACCCGAATGTGAGGAAATGGGCCGAGTCGATCTCTGCTTCCAGCCTTTACCTGTCGGTCATCACGATTCTGGAGCTTGAGATCGGCTGTCTTCTGCTCGAACGGCGTGACGCCGCGCAGGGGAGCGTGCTGCGCTCCTGGATCCAGAATCACGTCCTGCTTGCCTTCGCGGGCCGCATTCTTGCCGTTGATACCTCTGTCGCGCTGCGGTGCGCGGCACTGCATGTTCCGCATCCTCACTCCGAGCGCGATGCGCTCATCGCCGCCACAGCTCTGGTCCACGGCATGACGGTAGTCACGCGCAACACGGTTGACTTCGAATCAACCGGCGTGCCGGTCTTGAATCCTTGGATTTCATGAGCAATGCAAGTGAAAAGCGCACCGCTCACCGTGCCGAATCCAGCGTCTGCGCCGCGCGGTCCAGCGCTTGCGTAAGCACGCCCAGTTGTTGCTCGGCGCGGCCCGCATCCTTCGCGTCGATCGCCTCATTCACGCCCGGAATCACCACCGCCGCGTAGCCGGTATACTCGCCGGGAGCGTAGATCGTATGCCGGTACCAGGGGCGATTCGGCAGGCCGGCCTCGGTGAGCAGCGCTGCCTCGGTCTGGCGCAGAATGTCATTCAGCTTGGCCAAGTCGCCCGAAGGCGCAGCCTCCAGCGTATGCACTCGCTGCGCCGCTTCGCCCATGCGCGCCGCCGCGGTCTCCGCTGGCGCAAAGTCGAGCGAATCGAGTCCCGCGTCTCGTGCCTTGGTCTTCGCCGCTTCGAGGTAGCCCGATATCTCCCGCGCGTAGGCGACATAGTCGTACGGCAGCACATCGGTGTCGGCCATGCGCACTGCTTCAAGACCCAGAACTCGCGCCATCTCCTGCAGATACTCAAAGTGCGGATCGGCGTTCTGCGTGTACCACGTGAAATCGTCAAAGGTCGAGTGATATACGCCATAAGGCCCGTCGGAGCCGATGTCCGTCGAGGGCACGCCTGCGTGCTGCAGAAAGGGAGTGTAATCGGAGCCCGAACCGAGATCCCCCACGTGCACCTGGTTCAGATCGAGGCTCGAGGCGCCCACGGTCCGGTGGGTCTCATCGTTGGCGTGGTGGACCCTCCACTGCTCAAACACGCTCCCGCCCACAGGGCTGGCAACATCGTGGGTCAGGTCGCGAACGAACTGCTTGAGTGAGGGCACGGCCGAGGCCGTAAAGTCGGGCCCGGAAACCGCTACGTCGACATTGAAATAGGCCACGGCATGGTTCAGCTCCGCGGCCTGCTGCTCTACCCATTCGGTCGAACCGATCAGGCCTTCCTCTTCGGCATCCCAGCTGCAAAACACAATGGTGCGTTTCGGCCGCCAGCCGTCGCGGAGCAGCGCGCCCACCCCATGAACCGCTTCCAGCATCGCGGCGGTCCCGCTTGAAGGATCAACCGCGCCGTAGACCCACGCGTCGCGATGATTGCCCACCACCACCCAGTCATTCGGGTACTCGGAGCCGGGAACTTTGCCGATCACGTCCCAGATCATCCGGCGCTGATAGTCCTGCTGCGAAACCAGGTGCACCGTTACGCCGGCCGGCCCCAGGTGATAGCGGAACGGCAGCGCGCCCTGCCAGCCCTGCGGCACGCTCGGCCCCTTCAGCGCTTCAAGAATCGGCGCGGCGTCGTGATAGCTGATAGGAATGGAAATGATGTGCGGCTGGTTTCCGTCCGGCGCAATGCGCGCCGAATCGGGCAGATCCGGCGTGGAAGCCACGCCCGGCGTCTCGGGATCGCCGGGATACTTGAAGAGATATTGCACCGAGCCGCGCTGCACGCCGGTCTCCGGCCGCCAGGGCCCAAGCGGATACGGATCGCCTTTGTAGTACCCGTCATCTTGCGGGTCGGAGTAAATCAGTACCCCGGCGGCGCCGCGCTGTTCGGCGATATAGACTTTCACCCCGCGAAAATTCAGTCCGTAGCGGCAGATTACGATCTTGCCGTGCAGATCGATGTGGAGGGCGGCCAGCTTGTTGAAGTCTTCAAGGCGGCCATAATTAGCGTAGACCACTTCGCCGGTGACGTCGCCGGAGCCGGACGAGCCGTTGAAGGGCATGACCACACGCGGGTCGTCCGCGGCCGGATCGGCTGCGAGGTGCTCAGGGGTGGGGCCGGTCATGAGTTGATGGCCGGAAGAATCGTATGCCTCGACGCGCACCACCTTGGGCCAGTTGGTGAGCACGCGGTAGGGAACGATAGTGGTATCGAGACCGGCGGCGCGAAATTTCTCCGCTACATAGAGCGCGGTTTTATGATCTTCCGGCGTGGCCGCCAGGTGGGGCGCGGCGGTAAGGATCTTTAGCTCCTCGCCTGCCAGCTTGGCGCTGGGAACCGAGAGAAATTCGCTCTCGATTTTGGCCTCAGGGGCGAAGTTGGTGTAACCGAAGACCGCGGGCTGCTCGGTGGATTGGGC
>JASHVE010000235.1 GCA_030039675.1 Acidobacteriaceae bacterium
CTAAGGAAATTCGGTCACCTTGGGCGCGACACGCGGTTGAATGGCCGTTGGTCCTCCTCGGTCATCAATGACGTTCGATATTTCTCCCTTCTTACCGAGCGCCACAGTGATCATGTGATGAAACTGCACTCCCGGGCTGTGTGGAACCTCGATGGCGCGGCTTAGCGTTACTCCGTTGTGCAGAAATACGCTGTAGATGCCGAGCCCCCACGCCTCATGGCTGGTCACGCCGTCCGCCACTTTATAAGAGGCCCAGCCATCTACACCCTTCGCGCTGGTGTAACTCGCCTGATCAGGTGGATCGTAAGGAATCTCTGACTGATAGAAATAGGTGCGTCCGTGATTGCCGTTCCACAGTACCTGGAACTGTTGGTGATGCTCGACAAAAAGCCCGTATGCGGTGACCCGGTCGCCGTTAACGACCAATCCATTGTCGCTGAGATTCTTATCCCAGCCGACTTCAGAGCCATGATCGGCGCGCCAGATCCAGGTATGGTCAACGATCGTATCGGAACTGTTGATGCGCAGATCCACCTGCGCGCGACCCACCCCTGCACCGCCCACGCGGAAGAACACATCATGCAGACAGATGGGGTTCGCCGCGTGCTGGCCTTTACTGCCTTCCTGTCCCACTTCGAGCAGCACGGGTGATTGCGTCGGTCCCGCGTCCAAGAGCAACCCTGCAATCTCGATTCCGTCCTTGTCGGCTGTCGTTATGGCCGCTGTGCCGCGGATTGGCCTGAGCGTGGCAAAGCCGAGACCGATCACAACCGTGTTCGGCCGCGTAATTTGGATTGCATTGTCCAACTCGTAGATGCCCGGGGTGAAAAGCAGATCCTTGCCCTTCGACAACTGCGCGTTCAGGCTCTCGGCGGTGTCTGCTTCCGGACGGGCAATATAAAAATTCTTCAAGGGAATCGATTGTCCCGGTGTCTCTCCGCCATGCCATGTGATGCCCTGGCTGTCGGTTCTCAAGGTGGGCATGACCACATTCCAATGGCCTTCCGCGTCCACCGCGAGAAACGGCTTTTCGCGAACCACAGGTGTGCGCTCGATCTTTGTATAGGGAGGCGTGGGCCACTCACCTTGCGGCGGGTTCGATACACCCACAAAGACCATGTTCCAGTTCGAACCGGTCCAACTGCCCCACTCGCTATTCCTCGAAATCCACTGCTGCTGCGATCCGGAGTCGACGTTGCCATCCACAAGCGTGTCGGACATCCATACGCCGCTGGCCCAGCCGTGATTCTGGTGCAGCACCATGTTGCCGCGTACGTGCATGCGCCGGAATGGCACGGCCTGCGAGACCGCCCATTGCATGGTGCCGCCGCTTGGCACAACGGAGAATCCCTCGGCGGCCCGCCAGAAGGTGCAGGTAGCATTGTTGCGCGGCAAGCTGGCGTCAGCGTGTACATTGCCGTCGATCTCGACGCTGTCCGGCGAAGCGCCTAATCCCAGTACCTGTGTATAAAAGCCCACCGGCACATCGACGTGGTATTTGCCGGGCAGAAACAGCAGAGCATAGCGCTCAGACCCGAACTCGGCCTTCTGCTCCACGGCATACACTTTGTCAATCTGCGCCTGGATCTCCGCCGCCGGCATCGAGGGGTCGAAGATGAGCACATGCGGCCCGAACTCCGGTTTCGATGCCGCGCTATCGCGAGACTCCGCTGCTCCACCGGCCGTTGCGAAAAGTACCAGGCTCACCGGCAGGCTGCAGATGAGTCCGGTCCGCAAGGCGCCGGACAACTGTCTGGCCGGGCTCGCCTTCTTGGCGAAAGAGGCGATTGTCCGTTCCCATCTACCAAACATAAGTTCCCGCTGATTCCGAGGGTATCGTCGTCCTCAAGAACTTTCCGTGATAACCAATCGCGAAGGTCTTCGAGAAGTTGCCCGTGTTTGCGACCACCAACACGATCTTGCCTTCGGGCGTTCGAAAGGCGACGGTCGAAAGCTGCTCCAGCTCATTCGACCCGATCCGCACCGAGCCCGGCGGCACAAACTTAGATAAGTGCCCCAGAGCGTAATACGCCACGTTCAGCGTTGCTTTGTCGACGTCGAGCGTGATGGCTCCAAAGCAGCCGGTGCAACCGCCATTATTGGTGTGAGGGCCGGCGTGCGGGTCAGCGGCCAGGTTCCACAGCAGCACGTTGCGGGCCCAGTTGCGTGTCGCGCCGATCAACACCTGGCTCACCGGCTCGGCTATTCCGATTTCCTCAGAGCCCGGCCAATCGGTGACCGACTGCTCGGTAAGGTAGAGGTTTTTATTGGGATACTGGCGGTGCACGTCGGTCAGTGTGCTGCTGCTGCCGCCATAGAGATGGAAGGCCGTGCCGGCCACATATTTGCCGGCCACGGGGTCGCCGAGGATCGAGAGAGGATAGGACGGGACGTCAGGGTTGTGATCATATACCTGGATCTCGGTCTTCAGTCCCGCATTTTCAAAAGCCGGCCCGAGGTATTTCCCGATAAATGCACATTCTTCGTCTGCAAACATCACCATGCTGGGTGTATTTTTGGGATTCAAAGGCTCGTTCTCGACCGTGATGGCAGTGAGAGGAATGCCCTCGGCCTTCATGCCTTCGACGTACTTGATGAGATACTGTGCGTAGGCGCCGTAGTACTCCGGCTTCAACTCGCCGCCCCTCACATCGTCGTTGGTCTTCATCCATGCAGGCGCAGACCAGGGCGAGCCAAGGATCTTGATCGTCGGCTCGATCGCCAGAATCTCCTTCATCACTGGAACGACGTCTGCGCGATCGGGCGCAAGGCTGAAATGCTTCAGCTCCGGATCCGTTTCTCCCGCCGGCACGTCGTCGTAGGAGTAGGCATGGTCGTTCATATCGGAGGAGCCGATGCTCAGGCGCACGTAGCTGGCCCCAATGCCATCGCCTTCCCTCGAAAAGATCTGCTTCAGCAGCGCCGTTCTGCGTTCCGGGGTCATGCGCATCAGCAGCTGAGCGCTCCCGCCCGTGACCGCAAAGCCGAAGCCTTCGATGGGTTGGAACTGCTGCATATCATTGACGGTCACGACCGGTAACGACTCGCTGGAGTCGGAGAAGTGCAGCGGAGCCGTCTGAAGCGCCAGCAGCGCGGATCGATCCACCGTGGTGAGCCAAAGCTGTGCATCGGGAACCTCTTGAGCCCGCGATGCGATAGAAAAGCACAGGAAGACTGTAGAGCAGGCCGCTGCAATCGTTCTCCAAGTCATAAACACCTCTACCGCGCGATCTTGAGCTGCACGGGGATCAAAACGGATTTTTGAGCTTGTCAAAGACAAACGTTTGTTACAAAGAGAGAATCGCATTTTATCCCAAACCGCGCAAGATCAGATCAGAGGGTGCCCCCGGCTGTCAAGGCAGGCTGGGCCCGCCGGGGCTGTCCCGCTAGCGCTCGCTGTCAGCGCCTGATCTGCGAAAGCGGCCGGTGAACCAGCGATAGCGGTTCTCATGACCGCTGGAACCCCCGGGATCTCTTCAATGATGTGCCGCTCGGTGCCCGGCGTCGCGCAAGCCTGCTGCAAACGGCCGCCGAAGCGGAAGCCTGCATTACCGCTCTTCCGCATTTGATCTGGAATGTGGGAACGCGATTTCAGCAGCCTCAAAAAGCGGGATTGTCTCGCAAATGTCATTTGGTCATAGACGGCCGTCAAGATCCTCTCGCTGCCGGAAGAATGGGAGTAAGATGGCTACGGTCAGCTGACGCTACCGGAAACGGGCGCAAATGCGAGGAACAGATGGCGCAGGTCGACTGGCCTCTGGGTTGAAGGGCTGGGTCTGATCCTAGCCGGGAACGAAGATTTAAATCCCGAAAAACACTTGCCGAGGATTTGCGGATTTGCGACAATGGCCCACCGGTTTCACGCCTCTTCTGACGCCTCCTGAACCCCCGGCATGAGGGCAACTTAACCCGGCGCAACCGGCAACGAACAGCTTTAGCTTGTAGTACAAGTTTCGGTAATAAAGGGAAGGCAGCACGGATGCACGCCGTTCCGTAGGGGGTTATCTCAGCGCGGTGCTGCGGCCGTGATTCCAATCGGACTTACAACGGAATCTGAAGGGGCATTCTCGATGAAACTTCCTCTTCGTTCTCTCCTCGCGTTGGTAACCGGCTTTTTATGCCTTGGATATTACTCCCGCGTTTCAGCCGCGCAATCTTCACAGGCCCCCGTCTCCTCTGTTCAGCGGGCTAACCAGAGATTGAACAACGAATCGCAGCTATCGTCGGAGACGACGCTAGTCCCGGGACCTCTGCGGTCCTTCCTGCGCATGGCCGGTATCAGCCAGCAGATCGCTCCGCAGGATGTACTGCCCATGCTGGCGCGCAACGTCACCCTCTGGGGGCACGAGAACGGAAGAGAAACCGAGTTCCTCGTGCTGTTGTCGCGGTACGTGCAGCTCGCCAGAGAGCTGCAGGCCCTGGCGGGCACGGACGGCGTAATCCGTGTCTCCGATTGCGGTGACGCGGTTCGTTTGATCCAGATTCTCGGTTACCAGTTCCAGCGAAGCTGCGGGCTCAAGGACGCCTCTTTGACGACAGAGAACGCGGAACGGGCCTTTCTGACGGTAGATTCCGGCTTTCCTCTCACTGCGCTTGAGCAGGCCCTCCAGACACACACTCCATTTACGTACGAATTTCCTGGGACCCGTGTGCCAATCCTGTTTACTGAGAAGGATTGGACGGCGGTCAGCATTTGGAGGAAGAAGGGAGGAGACAATCTCCTTGATATATTGCTGCACGACCCGGACGTGGACCGGCTCTACGCAGCGATGGCGAGGACCGATGCAGAGACCAGAGCCGCTCTGGTTCGATCGCCGGGATTGAGGAAGCTGCTTCCGGTCGCGGCTGTGATGGACTTCTACGGAAGCCAGATTTGTATCCATTCCGGCAAGGTAGCTTTGCCCGGCGGCGCAAATGCCGAGCAAGGCTGGCAGGAACTGGCGGGCGCGAGTCCGGACTCAGGAGGCGAATTCGTCGACCACCTGCTGCAAAAAGACCACGGGTGGCTGGCGGCCTATTTCGATGTGTTATCGCGGGTCAGTCCGAGCCAGCAGGCCCATCTCACGGAAAGTTCGCGGCTCAAGCAGCTCTATGAAGCCTACCGGTCGGCCGTGGAGAATCAGAATGCCTCCGCCGGCGTGTTCCCGAAAAACGCCGAGCTTCTGCTCCTGTTCACGCGGCTTCAGTGGGACAACAGCGATGAGCCGCTGGTCCCAGGCGATACGGCCCTCTGGAAGGAAGTTTTCGCGCGCGAGGCCAAAATGGTCGGATCGCGCGAATGGGCCAAGCACGTGCGCAGCCTGGATACCCCGGATCATTTGCTCGAAGGGTTGGCAGTCTCCTCGAATGTAGAAACCGATGTGGGCCCCGTGCAGGTCTATCTGACGCTCAGCGCCATCAATGGCGGACGCGCACTCGATAAACGGCTTTCCAATGACACGGCGCGGCTGCTGGCAAACAGCTTTGTCCGGTTCAACAATTGGTATTCCATCTTCGTCGAGTTTCCTGCGCTGGACGACACTTCGATCTCCAGCTTTGTGGATACAGCAGACCGGATCGATAAGATTGCCAATCAGACGCTGCGGGCCAACGCATTGGGTTCATTTCAGGCCGATGTCGGCCTGTGGCAGATCTTCGCCCGCCAAGGCCAGATCCCGACGGACAAGCTGAATACGTCGTGGCAGGGCGCCACTCATCCTTTCGCTGCCATCGCGTCGTCGGAGCAGTTGTTTGACGCGGCCCGCGGTTCGCTGCAGGCAACCTTGCAGGCAGTGTCAGGCAGCACCAGCCTGTCACAGGAGCAGATCGTCGATCTGCTCGCTGGGCCGACGCAGAACACGACCGAGGGCCGGCGCGTGCACCAGGAACTGGCTCACAGGATGAGTTCGGTGCTGGAAGACCAGCGGCTCGTCTCTCTCGATACGCTGTTTGGTCTCTACGACGGTTTGCAGCAACTGGCTCACGGAGCGGCTGTGGGTGACAATCTGCTCCAGCTTGCAGGAAACCTGCGTGAATTTGAGCTGCCCAGGCCCATCTTCACTCAGGGTGAAAAAACCTCCTGGTCGCCGGTGATTTACACCAACCGCCACGCAGAACTGCAGGTGCGCACCGACCTGACAAGCGTAATTCGCGCATCGGCGTCTCCGGCGCAGCTTGAGGCGGCGCGCGGCAAGCTGACCCCGTTTCTGCGGGACACCCTTGTTGGCTTGAACTATGCCTATTACGAACCGCCCGGCGCGCAGGTCCTGCATAACAACCCGTTGTTTGTCCGCTCGCATGATTTTTCTACTGTTTCGGTCCAGGGCGTGCAGCAGATATGGGGCGAGCCGGAACTGATCGGTATCGGCGTCACGGCCGGCGGCGGCGCTTATCTGATGGGTTCGCTGGCCGACCTGCCGTATGCCCTCGCTTCGGTTGAACAGGACTTCATCACCCCCGACAATGTCCAGGCGCTCATCTGGAAAGAGACTGTGCCTCAGCTCCTGGTCGACGCCATCGTTCCTCGCTGGTGGAGCGTGACCCCGGACGAGATGCGCGCCGCGGATCTTTACCAGCGGGCCGGTGAAGAGCTCCTCGCTTCTGCCGGATCGAACCCTGGGCTTCGGCAGCGCGTGACGGCCATTCTCGCCGACCGCATGCTGCCGGAGCGTTTGAAGGAGACGGAAACCGCCCTGCAGCAGCCCGATAGTGCCGCTGCCCTTGTCTCCGAGACATTGCCTTCGATCACGTTCTACCTCGCCGCGGAGTATCGCAGAAAATTTCCTGACCAGGCTGCTCTTGCCGGGCCGGCGAACCAGGCGCTTGATGCGCTGGTCCGGCGCGATCCGTCCGAAACCAGCCCACAGCGCCTGGCGCGTGACTTTGGAGTGCCTCATCCTTCCATGGCGCAAAGCGATGCCTGCACGCTTTTGAATACGGGGTTGTTCCCGGTTTCAGGCGGATATACCAGCCGGCTCTTTGGCGAATCATGGGAGTCCACCAACCTTTACTGGGCGCGGGTCGCGGACGAAATGGGCTATTCTCCTGTGATGCTCAATCTATTGGTTCCCGAGTTGACCCGTCAGATGATTGTCAATATCTTCGCCACCAATATCGATGATTGGCCGGCGCTGTTGCGGGCGATGAAGGAAACAGGAGATGAATTCCGGCAAGGCAGGATTGCCGTGCAGACCGCGGACAGGGTTCGCGGACAGTAGACATAGCGTGCTGGGGAGCGCAGATCGGAATGACTATGAAACACAGATCTTTTGTTTATATCGGGGCCTGCTCAGGGTTGCTCTTACTCCTGTGTGGAGAACCGCAACCCAAGGCGCAGGATGAATCTTCGAATTTTCGGGTCAACGTCGTGCTCGTCCAGCTCAACGTGGCCGTAACGGATCGCAAGGGAAACTATATCGCCGGTCTTCGGCCGGAAGACTTTACCATCACAGAAGACAAAATTCCCCAGAAGATCGCCACCTTCGAAGAAGGCAACGGCACTACGACGGAGGTGGGTAATTTCGGCGGCGGCGGTTCGCCTTCTGCCAGCGAGGAAAATGACGCACCGAAGCTGGACGCGCAGGGTGTCCAGATCTCACGCGTGGCTGGAGCTAACGTTTTCATCCTGTTTGACACCAGCAACTATATGTATCGCGGTTTCGTCTTTGCGCAGGACGCCATTACGCAGTTTGTGCGCTCCATGGACGACGCCAGCAAGATTGCCTTTTATTCCTATAGCCGGAACCTTTCCCGGGCAGCCACTCTTACCTCTGACCGCTTCGGGGTGGTAAAGGGCGTGCGCAGCACCGTGGCCGGCGACGATGCAGCTCTCTATAATTGCCTGCTGCTGACAGTGGAAGACGCGGCGCAGCTCAAGGGTCGCAAGGCGATCGTGGTCTTTTCGAATGGCCCGGACAATGCCAGCTCCGTTCCGCCCGAGGATGTTGCGGAACTTGCCCAGTCGACCGGGACCATCATCTACATCATCAGCACCCGGCAGGCGCAGAATGAACCGGTCTCCGCGGCCTCCTTTGAGCGCATGAGCAAGGCAACCGGCGGCAAAGCGTATTTTGCAGGTAACTGGCGTGAGGAGCATCAGGCCTTTACTTCGATCCGCGAAGACCTCGGGCACCTCTACACGCTCAGCTACTACCCGCAACCGAACCCCAATCGCGGCTGGCGCACGATTCGTGTGCAACTGAACAGCAAAGACATGCAGAAATACCACATCCGCACCCGCGACGGGTATAGGCTGCTGCAACACGTTGCCGTCAATCAAGCGAGCCTGTCTTCCGCGATCAGCCCTACGTCCGACCCGAAGTGAAGTTACAATGCGCCCAGGTCTCTGATCAGGGACCTGGGCTTTGTGCAGCCGGGATCGGTTCTTTTTCTGTTGCTGCGGACCAAAGCTGGCTCACCAGCAGCCCACCGAGCCATGTGCGGCGTTTCTCGAGCGTGAAACCGGCGTCGCGCAACGAGGCGACGTGATCCGGCAGCGAGCGTACTTTGAGTCCCGTAAGTAGGCCGAACGCCTGATACAGCACGGCGACGACCGGACGGGCAATCCATCGTCCAAACCGGTTCTGCGGTACCGCAAACTCCGAGACGAGCCAAAGCGCGCCCGGTGCAATAGCACCTCTCAATCTTTTCGCCAGGTTGCGCACTTCCGCCGTAGTGAGGCAGTCGAGAAAAAAGTGCGTCACGATGAGGTCGTAGGGCGGGGAACCTGCTTGCCAGCGGCAGGCGTCGGCACAATACACGGAAACCCGATAGGCGTGCGATTCTGTCCGACGAAGAAGCGAGCGCAGCATCGACGCGCTGGCATCGACGGCGTCCATCTGCACCATGGCATTCGTGGCGAGCAAGCGAGCTGTAAAGCGGCCGTCGCCATCGCCAAGAACGAGTGCGCGTCGGCTGCGCTTCAGCTCGGGCAGAAATGCGCAACGGCACCAGCACAACCATGGGCCGAAGGTCGCGTATTCCATCCAGCGGTAAAGAGCGGCTAGACCGTTGAAATCGGGGAGATCACGCTCATCTGGGCGAGCGGGGTTTGCCGCAGCGTTCATCGCGGTATCCGGGTAATTGGGATGAAAAGCGCCGGCGTCAGCAACGCCAGGTCGGCGCACGCGCGCAAGGCAACGGGACTGAGCCGGGCTCGATGACCGTCCAGCCACGCCAGCAGCACCGCGCTCGCTGCCCCCGCCATGAACAGAGTGGCTGCGCGCGGATGCACCGCGAACGATCCCAGCCCAAGAATTCCGCCCACGCCGGCAAGCAGGCAGGCTGCGAAGAGCAGGGAGCGACCATTTGGCCTCAAGTCCCACGATAAGCCCGATTCCCAGAAGTCGATCATCGAGCAGTTGAGCCACGCCAGCAGCGCGAAGAAAACCATCGTCCCAAGAACCGGCCACGAGAGAACAGACAGCAAAGCCGGTGTGCGCTGCAACGTCGGGAGCGCGCATCCAAGCGTGAACAGGACCCCAACCAGCAGCTCCTTCGTCAGCAGCGGTGCGAGGAACGGATGCGGTCTGCGGCCCGAATGAACGCACGCGAAATATGTCAGCGCGGCCGCTGCCAGAAGTGAGTCGCGCTCACGCGCCGCAACCGGCATGAAAAACCAAATGATCAAAGCAGCGGAGCAGGCTGCGGCAATGGCCATAGGCAGCAACGTGCGGCGATGGCGCCAATGGAAGTAGTGCCGCTCCTGCAGACGATCGCTGTGCCCATCGCGCGATCCCGCACGTACGTCGAGCAGCCTGTCGCCGACATACACAGACCACACCGCCAGTGCAAAAAGCAGAGGAATCCAGAACGGGAGGCGCACGCCCGCAACCCAGCCGAAGCCAAGCGACCAGACCGCTGCAATCGTCGGCGCATCAAGGCTCGCAAGGTGCCAGAAAGCGAGCGGCCGCGGTGCATTGATGCGGCTCGCAAAGCGCAAACGCTGATCCGCGTGGCGGACGCGCAATTCTTCGCCGCGGCGGGGAACGGGCGTGATGGTTTCATTTCGTGCTGGCGGTTTGGGGACAGACAACGGCAACAAAACAATTTTAAGGGAAATACCTGATCAGTCTGCGGCCGTAGCCTTCTTGTGAGCCGCCTTGCCCTGGGTTTTATTCTTATCCGGCTCCGGGATGGCTTCCAGATCGACTTTTCCTTCGGCAAGTTGCATCAGAAAATCCTGACTGGAAAACTCCGGTGCTTCTTTGAACACCTTGCTCGCGCGCAAATAACTTCCGTCGGACTGTTGCAGGCGCGCCTTCGTCGTATCAGCCAGATAGGCAGGCAGAATTTCCTCCCGAATGCGCGCGATGGCGGCAGGGTCGCGCACCGGAAACACCACTTCGCAGCGCTCGAAGAGGTTGCGCGGCATCCAGTCGGCTGAGCCCATGTAGATCTCGTCGTCGCCGCCGTTTCCAAAGTGGAAAATGCGCGAGTGCTCCAGGAACCGTCCCACAACCGACCGGACGCGAATCCGTTCCGACAGCCCTTTTACCCCCGGCCGCAGTATCGAAAGGCCGCGGATGATCAAGTCGATCTCCACGCCGGCCTGCGAAGCCTGGTACAGAGCTTCGATGACTGAAGGCTCTAGTAGCGCGTTCATCTTCGCGACAATGTAAGCCGGCCGGCCTGCGTGTGCATGCTCAGCTTCGCGCCGAATCAGCCGCAGGAAGCTCTCGGCCATGGTTAGCGGCGCAACGAGCAGCGGGCTGTAGTCGTCAATCTCGGCGTGCGCAGTGAGGTAGTTGAACACCATATGCACGCGCTCTGTGATCTGCGGGTCGCTGGTGAGCAGGCTCAAGTCTGTGTAGAAGCGTGCGGTCACCGGATTGTAGTTGCCGGTGCCCAGATGGCAGTAGCGACGCGTCTGCCCATCCTCATCGCGTCGCACCAGCATGGCCAACTTGCAATGCGTCTTCAGTCCCACGACACCGTGAAAGACCTGTACGCCCGCATCTTCCATGCTGCGTGCCCAGCGGATATTCGATGCCTCGTCGAAGCGTGCCATCAGCTCGACCACCACTGTGGCTTCTTTGTTGCCGCCCGCTTCGATCAATGCCTGGAACATCGGCGAGTCATGGCTGGTGCGATAGAGCGTCTGCTTCATCGTCACCACGGCCGGATCCTGCGCACCCTGTTGCACAAACTCCACCACCGGATCGTAGGAGTCGTACGGATGATGCAGTAAAACATCGCGGTGGCGCAGCTCGTCGAAGATGCCCGTCGACTTCCGGCTCAGCACCAGCAGCTTCGGCGTAAATGGCTGAAACTTGAGCTCGGGCCGTTTCGCGTCGTCGTACAGGAACATCACGCGCGACAGGTTCACCGGCCCCTCGCCGCGAAAAACCTGCTCCTCGCCGAGCTCGAAGTTCACGCGCAGCCGTTCCACGATCTCAGGATCGGCGCCGGTCTCAATCTCCAGGCGCACGGCATCGCCCTTGCGGCGGTTATGCAGTTCTACCCGGATGGTTTCGAGCAGCGAGCGCGCTTCTTCTTCCTCGAAGTACAAATTCGAGTTGCGCGTCACGCGGAACGAGGCGTGGGCCAGCACTTCGTAGCCGCGGTACATGCCGGCAAGGTGTTGGGCGATCAGGTCCTGCAGCAGCAGGTAGTCGTTATTGCCCTCGGCGGAGGGTAGCCGCACGAAGCGGGGCAGTGCACGGGGTACCGTGACCACCCCCAGCACCTGTGGTCCGGAACTCCTCCGCTTCGCCCGCAGCAGCAGCGCCAGGCACAGTGCCTTGTTGAGCACACGCGGGAAAGGATGTGCCGGATCGATGGAAATCGGCGTCAGCAGCGGGTCCACCTCGCGCTGAAAATAATCGTGCGCATGGGTCCGGGCGTCTTCGCTCAATTCATCCCATTCGAGAAGCCGGATGCCGTGCTTGCGCAGTTCTGGCAGCAGCTGCTTATTCCAGCAGTGATACTGTGCCGCGACAAAGTCATGAATGTCGGCCGTAAGCCCGGCAAGCGATTCAGCCGGCCGCAGCCCGTCATAACCAGGCTCGCGATACCCGTCTTCAAGGCGCTGCAACAGGCCGGCCTGGCGGATTTCCACATACTCGTCCAGATTCGAGCCGGTAATCGCCAGGAATTTGACGCGTTCGAGCAGGGGATTCGCCGGGTCTTCGGCTTCTTCCAGCACGCGCCGGTTGAATTGCATCCAGGAGTGATCCCGGCCGTTGAACAGGTTTAGTTTCTGGGAAGTTCTGGCCATGGTCTTCAATTCCGTGCGCCGTGTTGGCAGTCTACAGCGTTCATGCAGGGTGTGGCACGTCTGTATTCGAGCGCGAGGGGGAATTCTCCTGTGCGTCCATGGTGACAGGCGGCGTCGGGTGCACATGTTAAGGGAAGAAAAAAAGCGGAGCCAATCGCGACTTTTCGTATGATTCGCAAAGTTACCGGGCGTTGAAGAGTAGGATGGACTGTCCAGCGTTCTCGCCTGGTTCCTGCGCATGAATCGAATTGATCGCCGCACACTTTTGCGCTGCTCCGGAATGGCTGCGGCCTCTTATGTTCTCCGGCCTTATGCGACGGCCCTTGCCAACGAAAGGACCGCATCCGTCGCCGCCCCGACCGCCAAAACCCGCGACGGCGCCATCTCGGGTACCTTCGAAGACCACATCAACATCTTCCGCGGTGTTCCGTACGGCGCCGATACCGCGGCTGTGCGCTTCGAGGCGCCGCTGCCGCCCACACCTTGGACCGGCGTTAAAATCTGTGATGCCTTCACCTCCCGCGCACCGCAACTGACGGCCGTGCGAGGTCCACAAACGTTCGCTGCTCCGGGCCTCGGATCGGAGCGGGCAGTTCCGCGAGCCTGGCCGGAGGCCGGCATCGAGAGCGAAGATTGCCTGCATCTGAATGTCTTCACACCCGGCCTGCGCGATCATCGCAAGCGGCCGGTGCTGGTTTACTTCCACGGCGGCGCCTACAACAACGGCTCGGTCAACAGTCCTCTTTACGACGGCAAGCGCCTCTGCCGGCGCGGCGATGTGGTGGTCGTCACCGTCAACCACCGCCTCAACGCTTTCGGCTTTCTCTATCTGAGCGCGCTCGACCCCAAACAGTACCCCGATTCCGGCAACGCGGGCATGCTGGACCTGGTGCTGGCGCTTGAGTGGGTGCGCGACAACATCGAAGAGTTCGGCGGCGATCCTTCCAGGGTTTTGATTTTTGGGCAATCGGGTGGAGGGGCAAAATGTGCCACTCTCATGGCCATGCCCGCAGCCAAAGGCCTTTTTCACCGCGTCATGACGATGAGCGGACAGCAGGTGAAGGGCGCTCCCATCGAGATTGCCACGAAACGCACACAGACCATGCTGGACAAACTAGGTATCAGCCACGCGAATCTCAGTGATCTCAAGGCCGTTCCCTGGCAGCAGATTCAGGCTGCGGCCGCTTCCACCAGTTCTGACTGGTTACCGGTGGTCGACGGTGTGGTGCTTGCGCGCGATCCCTTCACGCCCGACGCGCCGCCGCTCTCCGCAGAGATTCCAATGATCCTTGGCAACACTCATGACGAAACTACGGTGTCTTGGCATGGCCAGCTCACCTGGGAGGACGCGCCCACCGCGCTTCACAATGCAGTAGCTATTTATCTCGGCCCTTACTCGGCGGAAGAGGTCGTCGTAAAATTTCGCAGTTTTTATCCGGACAGGACACCTATCGAGATCGTGACTGCCGCGGCTACCGCCTTCCGTGCCTGGCCTGGCCAGGTGATGGAGGCTGAGCGCCGCGCCGATAACCCGAAGAGCCAGCCGCGTACGTGGGTCTACCAGATGAACTGGCACCGCAGCGCTCCTGGCGCCCGTGCCATCCACACCATCGACATTCCTTTTATGTTCGACAATCTCGATGCCGCGCCCGGCCAGATCGGTTCTTCGCCGAAAGAACTGGCGGCGGCGCAGCCGTTGGCCGCGACTATGTCAGAGATGCTGATTCACCACGCTGCAACCGGGAATCCGAATCATCCCGGCCTGCCATCCTGGCCAGCCTACGATCTGAAAAACCGCAGCACAATGATCTGGGACAACGCGCCGCACATTGAGAACGACCCGCGCGGCGAAGAGCGGCGGTACGCCGCCGCTTCCCCTTACCGCCAGCCCGGCACCTACGAGCCGTAACCCAACTTCGAGGCCAAGCCTCCCCAATCTACTCACGCAACGTGGTCAATCTACTGCCGGAATTGACGTCTCGAACCGCGGAGGCGAGGATGAAAGAGTGGGCCGATCTTTCCCGGCGGCCCTGGGAGGAGATAGTCCATGGTCCAGAATCCCGCTGCATCAAGCTCGAGACTGTTTTCTACCCAGCCGGAGGACGCTGCGGTTGAGCAGCCCCCGGAGGGGATGGACGACCTGTTTGGCCGGATTGCCGCTGGCCTCTATAGCTTGGCTTCGATGTTGGCGGGTGAGGGTGAAGAGAGCGTGCGGCTGGTGGAGGAGGCTGTGGCCACCGCCGATATCTCGGCTTGCGCAACTCCTGCTGAAGCGCGCAAAAGCAGCCATCTCGCACTGGCAAAGGCGGCTTTGGAAGCGATTGCGCGACGTGAACCGGACAGTCTCGCCGCACCCGCAGCGAACCCCGCTCCCGCTACCTGCATTCCGGACGACGATCTGGACGCTGCTGGGGTTTCTCCTGAGGAATTTGAGCGTATGATCGCCGGACCCGACCGAGACCGGGTTCGCGCCTGGCTCGGTCAGCTGCCAACTGCGCTACGCGCGATTTTTGCTCTCCGCGCCGTCGCTGGGTTCACTGCGGCGGAAACTGCCGGGTTGCTTAGTACACATGCAGGCCCCGCGGCTCGCAACTGGAGCGCCGAATCCGTGCGCGACACCTTCCGCCTGGGACTCTGCGCACTGGCGTCGCAGCTTCTTCATGCCTCCACTACCCGATGATCCGGCATCTTTGCCTGCTGACGCCGTTTTCAAGAGCACTGATTCGGTTTCACGCTTTGCCCTCCTGCTCAGTTTTTGCAGCCGCTACATTTTTCTTTTACGGGAGCAAGTTGAAAGTATTAGAGTCAGCTTCATGTGGATCGGGG
>JASHVE010000236.1 GCA_030039675.1 Acidobacteriaceae bacterium
GGTACGCCTTCGACGCGCAGCACATCACCGGGCTTCAGTTGCACGCCGCGCAGGGTGTAGCGCGTGGAGTTGTCGCCGTGCGGACGGCGGGAAGGGAGCATGGCATCGGCTGCCCACGAGACGATCCCATTGCCATTCACACTGAGCGTGAAATGCGCAACGCCACCCTGCAGGTCAAAGTACTGGACCGCAATATCGAAGCGGCCCGGCTGACCGTTGTAGGTCCATTCCGCTGCGCAGGATTTTTCTGCGCAGCTTACGGCCTTCCCACCGGATGCATCTTCCCACGGCCTCACATCGATGATTGTGTAGCCGGTGAGGTGTGCGTCTTCGGCTTCCATGCGGCCTGGAAAATGACCAGCGCGGCCCTGCGCGTCGGGAATACCACTCTCCTTGAGGAAGTACTGCACAATCGCGTCGCGCCACACGATCGCATGGCCGGTCTGATATTCGAGCCGTGCGCGTTCGTCTTCATAGAGCGCGGGATCGATCTTGTCTTTCAGCGAGGCCCACTCCGCGCCGAGCCGTGCGGCTTCGGCTGCGCCCTGATAGTGGCTGTCATAAACGTACTGGATGACGGTCTTGCCCGAGTGCAGCTTATAGGTCCACGGCACGTGGTGAAAGAAGAGCAGCAGATTGTCGGGGCAAGTTTGGAGCGAGTCGTACATCTTTGCGACTTCGGGAGGGTATTGCCCGATGAATCCGGTGCCTGTGGCTACGGTGCGGTCCATGCCAATGCCCTGGGCGTCGTCGCGGTGCCACTGGCCCCAGCCGTTGCGCTCACTTGATTCGATGTTGGGCCCGTAATGGCTGCCCGTGATGTCAGTCAGCGTCTGCGTACCAAGAAATCCTGTGTAGTCCACGTAGGCAGGCCAGGATTGCATGAGCATCTTGTCGACCGTCGCCACGACCTGCGGATCGGTGCTGATCGTCTGCTGCGTCCACTCGGCGGCGATCGCCTCCGGGGTGAGATCGGGATTCCATGCGAGGCGGCCGAAGGCGTAGAGATTTGCCATCGCCAGCGGCGCGCCCAGCCATCCATCGCGGCCCACGTCCGCCACGCCGATCATGCCACCACCACCCCACGGACGAGGACCAGTCCGTGGGGACCCCGGACTACCGCTAGTTGGACGGTTGAAGCTCCTGCCTTCGATGATCTGCTTCACAGGCGTTGAGCGGTCTTCCGCATGCAGATCGAAATCGAGCACCCACTTCCACATCGGCGCTATATAGACCAGGTGCCGCTGCTGGCCAAGATACTCCTGCGTGATCTGCAATTCCATTGCTGTGCTGGTTTCGCGCAGACCAGCGAAGAGGGACGAAACCGGCTCCTGCGCCTGGAAGTCGATGGGGCCTTCTTTGATCTGCACGATCACGTTGGGCGCAAACTTGCCGTCGAGGGGATGAAAGATGTCGTAGGCGGCGCGGGCGCGGTCGGCCTTCAGATCGTTGTAATCGAGATGATTGTTGTAAACAAAGGCGCGATAGAGCACCACGCCGCCGTGCGGCGCCAGCGCATGGGCCAGCAGATTGGCCGCATCTGCGGGGCTGCGGCCATAACTTGCCGGGCCGGCCTGGCCCTCTGAATCGGCCTTTACCGTGAAGCCGGCAAAGTCTGGGATGAGCGAATAAATCTCATCCACCTTTTGCGCCCACCAGGCCTGCACATCGGGATCGAGCGGATCGAAGGTGTTGAGCCCGCCGATCTTCTGCGGGCTTGCGATGTCAACGCTCATGGAGAGGCGCACGCCCCACGGGCGCATGGTGTTGGCCACACGGGCAAGGCCCTGTAACATCTGTGGTTCAAGAAAAGGCGCAGCCCCATTTACGTTGTTCACGTTGCAGCCGTTGATGCCGATCGAAGCGAGCAGCCGCGCATAGTCGTTTGCCTGGCTCAGGTCTTCGCGTACATGGCCATCGTCGAAGAAGATGGACCGGCCGGCGTAGCCGCGCTCCACGGTCCCGTTGGCGTTGTCCCACTCGTCGACCCAGCGGATTTTCATCGCGGGCTGGCTGCGTAGAGCGTTCTTGTTCAGGTCAATGAGTTGGCCGGATGCGGGTGAACGGAGCAGAGCGAAGACTCCGTAAAGAACGCCACGCTCATCACCGCCAGCAATGACGAGCAGCTTGTGGCCGCCGGAGCCGGTCGCATGAATCCAGTAGCTTTCGGGACCGAGGTCCGAGGGAACGGGCGCATTGGGATAGGCTTTGCGTACCTCCGCGGCAGTGCCAATGACGGTTACGCCAGCGAGAGCCTCGCGGGCACGAGCCGAAAGCGATGCAGTGACAAGACCATCGAGATTGCGCTTCAGTTCCTGAGCTGCGGATTGCTCGATAGGGCTCGCGCCCAGGGCGCGAATCTCGCGCGGAAAGATCGCGTGCGCGGTATGGCCGGAGTAGCTCAGCCACGCCTGGTTCTCATCCTGCGCGAATGCGCTGCCGCTCAAAAGCAGCATGAGCACAAAGGCACCTGAAAAAGCGATTTTCTTCCCTGCTCTGCGTGCGCTGTTTTCCACGTCCCTCACTCCCGATAACGTTTTACCATTCCAGGCAAGCTAACGGTGGGAGAAGCGATGAATTTTTCGCCGGCGCCGCGGCTGGGCGATCAGTTTCGTTCTTCGCCGATCCGCACGCGGCGCAGGCCGCGGACGGCGTTGGCAATGTAAATTGCATCTGCGCTGCGCAGGTCGTCTTCGTAGAGTATCTGTTCTTTGATGTCTGCGCGTGTCTCGAGCAGGTGGCGGCGGTAGACGCCGGGGAGCAGGCCGCACCCGATAGGGGGCGTGAGCCATTGGCCGTTCTTCTCGAGGAAGACGTTGCTGATCGCGCCTTCGGTCAGCTCGCCACGCTGATTGAAAAAGAGTACATCGTCAAAGCCGTCGCGCACGGCTTCTTGCAACGTGGCAGCATAGATTGGCCGGTGGGTGGTCTTGTGAAAGAGCATCGCATCGGCGGGATCGGTACGCGCTGTTGCGATGCGGACCCGGCCTATGCGGTCTTGCCCGGCGCACGGCGCAAGCACTTCGTCTGTAATCGTGAGTGCCTCATTGCGATCGAGAAGCAGCCGGATCTTGCGGGCGGCGCGATCCGCAAATTGCCGTGTATGGGCATCGAGCGCCGCGCGTATTCCGGCGCGCTCGCAGGAAAAGTCGAAATAATCCGCGGAATCGGTGAGCCGGTCGAGATGCAGCTCTAGCAGCGGAAATTCGCCCTGCCAGAGCATGGTTTCAATGAGCGAGAACTCGGATGGCGATTGCGTGAGAAACGCCGCCTTGAGCAGGCACTCGCGGTACTCTTCGGCCGGGTCGGAGTCGATGACAATGCCGCTGCCAACCCCCATGGTGCCTTTTCCGCCGTCGAACTCCAGCGTGCGGATGGCCACGTTGAAGATGGTCTTTTGCGGCGAAAAGAATCCGATGGCTCCCGTGTAGACACCGCGGGGCGCGTTCTCGATCTCTGCGATCAGCTGCATGGCCCGCACTTTGGGTGCGCCGGTAATGGAGCCACAGGGAAAAAGCGCGCGAAAGATCTGCTCAAAGCTCAGCTCGTCGCGCAGCTCTGCGGTGACGGTCGAGGTCATCTGCCAGAGCGTGGGATAGCGCTCGGCCTCGAAGAGCTTTTCCGTATGCACGCTGCCGAATCTTGCCAGCCGCCCCAGGTCGTTGCGCAGCAGATCGACGATCATCACATTTTCGGCGCGATTTTTTGGGTCGTTCCGCAGCCATTCCGCGTGTTCGCGGTCTTCGCGCGTGGTCCGGCCGCGTGGCGCGGTGCCTTTCATGGGCCGGGTGACTATGCGCCGGGGATGTTGATCGGAGTCGATGCGAAAAAACAGCTCAGGTGAAAAGGAGAGAATCTTCCGGCCTGCGTTGCTATGCACAAAGGCGCCGTACGCGGCGGGCTGACGCGCGCGCAGCCGCGCGTACAAAGCCGCCGTGTTGCCGCAAAGGTTCACATGCCACGGAGCGGTGAAGTTGAGCTGATACACGTCGCCGGCGCGAATCCACTCATGAATGGCGGCGATCCGCTCGGCGTATTCGCCCGCAGAGATCGTGAACTCCGCGGCGATCTCCGGTGCGGGCTCTGTATCCGATGCGCGCCGCTCGGCCGGCCCCGGAGGATCGCCTTGCGCAAAGCGGCCGGTGTCATGGTCGAAGGGGTAGCTGCGCTCATAAATCCCGAACCAGGCCAGGGGGTGGCCGCCGGTTGGCCGCAAGGGGACCTTGGGCTCAAAGCAGGCGCAGCACTCGTAGGAGAAAAACCCCGCTGCGTGGAGGCCGCCGCGCACGGCCTCTTCAATCTCCGCGAAGAGCGATGGAATTTCCTCCGGACGATGCGCGGCACAGATGCCCAAAGGAGCTGTGAACAGGCGCGTCCACGGCTCCTCATGAGGTGCGTTCCGATCTGTGATTGCACCGGGATTGCCGCCTTCCAGCAATACCGTTGCCGGCGTTTCGTTCACCAGCGCGTACACCTCGGCGGGAAGGGAGTGCCGGCGTTTCATGCCTGTTACTGCACGGTCAGTACCATGGTGGTGGAATTCGTAATGGCGGTCACGCCGTTGCTGGATTGCGCCGTGACGGAGATGTTGTATGTGCCCGGGGGTGTAGGCGGATTATTGCCGGGGCCGTGCTGGTAGTAACGATAGAGCGGGCTGCAACCCGACAGACCGAGCGTCGTGATCATGCCCAGCATCGCCACCAGAGCCAGTCGGCTCAACCAGGCGCGGCGCCGCGCTCCCCAAGCCAGGCCGCCCAGCCCCAGAACCCCGGGCAGCAGAAACGCCCAGGCGACCGGACTGGTTTTCCGGACGGGCGCTGCTTTCGCCACCGTGCCCGGGGCTTGGGTCTGCAGCAGCATGGTACTGATGGGCGGGCAACTCGCCGCAGGTGAGCCTGCCGGGCAGCTTGTGGGCGTGGTGGAGAGAATCTCGACACTCTCCGGCGTAAAGGTGCAGGAGGCCTCGTTGGGCAGTCCGGAGCAGGAAAGAGTGACAAACATCGGCGACGTGAGCGCTGCGTTGTTTTCGGGTGTAACGGTTACCTCAACGGTTCCGGAGGCGCCCTGCGATAGCACGATGGGAAACGAAGATGGCGAAATCGGTGTGAGCGTCAACTGGAAGTTCGGGCCCGCGGTGGTTGTTGCCGTAGCCTCTGCGACCTCGGACGTGGACGCCATGTGGGTTGCGTCGCCCGTGTAGACGGCCTGCAGCGCATGCGCGCCACCCGGCAAGCTGACAGTGGTGGTCGCCTGGCCCGATCCGTTCAAAGCCACTTCGGCCAGCGTGCGGTCGCCGTCGTTGATGCTCACGGCGCCGGTGGCTGGTAAGCCATACTCGTCCGCTACGTTGACCGTGACCGTGGCCATGGTGCGGCCGGACTGACTGCTCGTGTTCACGCTCAGCGTTGTCTCTGTCGAGACGGTTCCGGCTGCGGCGGCTGCCGGCAAAGCTGCGATTGCCAGCACTATGCCGAGCCCCGCAAACCATTCAAGCCGCAGACCGCGGCAGTTTATGCCTCTCACGTGCAGTTGCTCCAAAATTCTCAAGAAAAATTGCGTATCCTTGTGGCTCTAAGCGTAGAAGTCCATTGTATCCGGCGGGGCCGCACCGAGGCCAACCCGAGGCTCGCCTGCTGACCGGATACTGGATACCCATTGGACGGCGCGGGGCGCAAATAGAAAGAGCGAGCCGCCCGCAGGCGGCCCGTGCAAGGTGGGATTTTTAAACCACAGCTTCTTCCAGCTTGGCGGCGCGGCGACGACGGCCGCTCAACAGATAGATCGCGGCGCGCAGCTCGAGCAACGGGTCGGCCGAGGGTTCGATGCCGTCGA
>JASHVE010000237.1 GCA_030039675.1 Acidobacteriaceae bacterium
GTACACTTACGGAAATCTCGGCAGGAATACATTGCGCGCCGATGACCTGATCCAATTCGACGTCTCTGTCCTGAAGCCGTTCACATTTGGGAAAGAGCGGTCGATGGAGTTCCGTGCGGAGTTCTTTAATCTCTTCAATCGGCCAACGTTCGCTGCGCCGTCGACCATCTTCAACGCAAGCTCGGGATCGGTCGTGAGCTCAACCTTGAACGGCAGCAGGCAGATCGAGTTCGCGTTAAAAGGATATTTTTAGCCAATCACAAGCGAGCATCACTCGCCGACGCCAGCGATGCCCACTTGTTGAATGTCACATCGCCGCCTGCTCACGCGGAGAGAACTCGGCACGCACGGTCCAGTTGGTGTTTACAAAACGAGGATCGATATTGACGTCTTTGCAGATGCCGGCCTGGTATTTCTTTCGCCAACCGCCCGGAGTTTCGCCGCAAACATCGTGAAAGGCACGGGTGAAATGGTGCACGGTCTTGAAGCCAACCATCGCGGCGACCTCCTTAAATGCATAACTGGAAGACTCTATGAGATGCTGCGCCTTCTGGATGCGATATTGGAGCAGATAACGCCGCGGCGAGATGCCGAGCAGTTCTTTGAAGTGCTGCCGGACATGACGATCTGACCGTCCCACAGCTTTAGCAATATCGAGGAGGCTGAAATCCTCAGCGTGACGTTCTCGGATAAAGTGCGCCGCCTGTTGCACAATCCAATCGCCAAACGGCTCATGATCCATTGATTCAATTGCCTCTGCCTCTTCCTCAGCCCCGGATGCCCGAAGATGCAATAACAACAGCTCCATCAAATAGGTGCTGCATAGTTCGCGGTAGAAGAGGCCTTTGCGTTCGCCCTCGTGACGGATGCGTTCGAACAGATCAGCGATGCCTGGCTCGCAATCGAACACCAGCTCGGAGGCATCACACAAACGCTTGCGGAGCCATCGATCTTTCACCAGGAACTTGAGGTCAAGAGTCTTCACCAGTGACACCGGATTCAGAGCGTGAACGCAGCGTGGCTTTATGAGCACGAGAGAGCCAGCCCCAATTCGGCGGTTGCACGCTCCCAACGCAACGCACGCCAATCCAGATACGAAATAGATCATCTGGAAATACTCGTGCTTGTGTTCGGCCAACCTCCAGCCTGGCTGGTAATCATATCGTGCAGTCCATAACACTTCGACCGATGATGTGGGCACGGCGGTACCTCGGTCCCCGATTATATCTCCGCACCGAATGAGCCAGGCAAAAAAACCACCCCGTCGTTCCATCGCAGCGCAATTTCCGGTTAGGACAACGATTCACCCGTTTCACGCAAAGACGCTTCGGCAAGTGCTCAATATACTGAATTGCGGCGGTGGTGATGACGACTCGGATGACCCAGGCCCCAATGAACTTCGTAAGAGGAAACCAACCAGGTGCGCAGCGAGTAGCCATCCTCGATGAGCCCAGACGGCTTTCTCTGCGTTACGCGGAGATCCCTGAACCGGGCGACGGCGAAATACGCATCAAGATCAAGTGGGTCGGCGTCTGCGGCTCGGACGTGGAAGCTTATCGCGGCACTCGCCGACCAGAGTTTATCTCCTTTCCCGCACGCCTGGGACATGAAGTCGCAGGAGTGATTGACAAGCTGGGCCCGAACGTCGAGGGACTCGCAGAAGGCGATCGCGTAACATGCCGCTACGTATGGGGAGCATTTGCGGAGTACATCGTCTGCCGGCCCTTCAATGTCAAAGTCGTTCCGTCTCGATTTCCGATGGTGGATACAAGTCTCATCGAGATTCTTCCCGGTGTTCTACACGCGGTTGAGATTGCCCGGATCAACCAGAGAACTTCGGTCCTGATCACTGGCCAGGGAGTCAGCGGCCTGATCCTCACGCAGGTTGTCAGACTGCACAGCCCCAAGGTTTTGGCCGTGACTGACCTGAACGACCAAAACTTGCAGCTAGCCAGAAAGTATGGCGCCACTCACACGTTCAAGGTTCCCACGACAGATACGCCGACGCGCGAGGTACTGGGTGCCGCCTTTCCCGAGGGCTTTGATGTTGTAATTCCATGTCTGCTGGAAGGAGATGGCATGGTAGACGCGATTGACTGCGCAGCCTTCGCGGGAAAGATCGTGATGTACGGCTGCATCGGTGTTTGCAACACACCCGTCGATTTTTTGAAGGTTCACCGCAAGCGCCTGGACATCTTTTCGACGGAGCCGAAACGCGACATCGACATGCGCCGGTTTTACGAAGAAGGCATCCGTCTTGTCCTCGACGGCCTTGTCAACACAGCCGAGATCGTAACCCACAAGGTGCCCCTAAGCCGCATCAACGAGGCCTTTGCGCTGCGCGATGACGCCCACAGTGAAGCGATTCATGTGCTGGTTGACTGCGAAGCTTGAACCCATTGCTGAGGTCGAACGACCCCGTGCATTGGATCCGGAATCAGTCCGGTAGGAGACGGCACAATGGTTCCGACGATGCGCCAATGGGAGCCAGGCAGCTTCCGTATTCCTGGTCTACGGTGGTGGATTGCGGTTTTGCTCCTCGCCGCTACTCTCATCAGCTATATCGATCGCCTGACCCTATCGGTGCTTGCCCCTGTCATCTGCAGTGACCTGCGCCTCTCCAACCTTCAGTACGCCAGCGTGAGTGCCTGGTTCCTTCTCGCCTATTCCTTCGGGCAGACCATCTTCGGCGCGTTGCAAGATAACTTCGGCACAAAACGCGGACTTTCGATCGCGATGGTGATCTGGTCTCTTGCCGAAATGGTTCAGGCTGCTGCACGCGCGCTCGGCACTCTTTGCATGCTACGGTTCCTTCTCGGCTTGGGAGAAGGCGGCCATTGGCCGGCGGCGATCAAAGGAGTCGCCGAATGGTTCCCTCGCGAGGAGCGCGCCTTCGGTATCGGCATCATCAACACTGGAGCAACCTTGGGCTCCGCGCTGGCACCGCCGCTGATCGTTTGGCTGCAATTCACTTTCGGCTGGCGCGCGACCTTCGTCGTCACAGGATTCCTCGGGTTTGTGTGGTTCGCGGTTTGGACGCTTTGCTATCAGGTACCTGCCCGTCATCGCTGGCTGATCCCTGAAGAACTGATCTGGATCACGAACGAAGCATCTGATCCGGCGGCGCGCACGCCACCAGCAGGATGGCTATCACTGTTGCGCGATCGAAGGGTTTGCGGCATCGTGCTGGCGCGTTTCCTGGGCGATCCTGTTTGGTGGTTCTTTCTGGTCTGGCTGCCACTTTATCTCTTCCGGGCCCGCGGCCTTAGTCTCAAAACGATTGGTCTCTCGGCCTGGATCCCTTTTCTCTTCGCTGACGCGGGCGCATTGTCAGGAGGCTGGTTTTCAGGGTGGCTCATCCGGCATGGCTGGAGACCGGTTCGTGCTCGTGGAGCAGCCATCGCCATTGCTACGGTCCTCGCTCCTGTCGGCATACTCATTGGCTCTGTTCGCTCCGCGTCGGCAGCGATCGCGCTCATTTCTCTCGCGTTGTTTGCCTTTCAAGTCTGGGTCAACAATGTGCAGACACTCGCGAGCGACTATTTCCCGAATGAATCTGTCGCTTCAGTCTCTGGACTCGCTGGAACCGGTGCCGGGATAGGCGCCATGATCTTTACGTTCTCTTCCGGATGGATCGTCGATCGCTTCGGTTATTCTCCCGTTCTGATTGTTTCCGGGTTGCTCATTCCCGCGGCGACGGCGGTTCTCCTTTGGTTCTGTCGGATAGATGCAACGAGAACAGATTGGTCCTGATGAGCCGGCTCGTCGCCAGTTTCCATCGATTTTGCGCGGTTGACTGATGCTCCAGGGAGTATTAACCCGCTAACTGCAAACAACGGACACAATCTCTGGATTGCCGATGAGACGCTCACAACCTGCTACCTCAACCGTGCTGCTGGCAGCGGTCGATCGCGTGTGCCGCGGCAATCCCGTCTCTGGTCGCGGTGAGGACGAACCTCACGGATCGCCTCTCATACAGATCCGTACGTGCGTCTACGCATGCGGCTCTTACGAGGCGTGGATGGAGCGAAAGCGAGCATTCGGGTCGTTGTTACGCACATCCGCACCCCAGCCTTGAGCATCGACTGGATGTAGTCGAAGATCTGTCGCATCTGCCAGGCGCTGTTTACGAAATGGCACCAGATGGATCGTCGATCGAAGGCGAGGCAGGCGACATCGGCAAGCACGCAGGGAACGAGGCATCCACTCTTGGTGAAATGGACTTCCTTGCGGATTTTGCGCGGGTCAACTCTTCCTTGTCGACATCGATCGGAACCTCTGGATCGCCGCACTCCGTTCGTCCGCAGCAGCAGCCTGTCACGCAGTTGGAGAGATCTCCGCGGTGCTGGACGACATTCAAAGTGCGTCCATCCGCACGAATGACGCGCTGCCGATATGAAGTCATATCTCCTCCGCGCGTGTTCTCTGGCGAATAATCCACACCAGATACGGCCCTCCGATCAAAGCGAGCACAGCGCCGGCTGGAAGCTCTGCGGGTGGGATCACGACGCGTCCAATTGTGTCGCAGAGTGCGAGCAGCGCCCCACCGAGTAGAAAGGCACAGGGCAGGAGAATTCGATGGTCTGAGCTGATCCGTGAACGCACGAGGTGCGGCACAATCAATTCAACGAAACCGATGGGACCAGTGAGTGCGATAGCGCCGGCCATGAGTATTGAGCCAAGCACGTAGCCCTGCGCGAGCATGGCTCCCACATGTACTCCTCGCGAAGCCGCCCATCGCTCCCCAACGGCGAGCAGGTTCCAATTTCGCGCCTGCGAAAGGATCATGGCCGAGACTAGCGACACTACAATTGCCAGAACAGCGAGCGAAAGATAGCTGGTGGCATCGATGCTCCCGATCAGCCATCGCGCGATAGAGAATGACCGTGACAGGCCCGCAAATCCGCTGAGGATCAGAATGAAAGCAGCGCAGATGCTGTTGATGGCCATTCCTGTAAGCAACAAACTGAATGCGGAAATTTGGCGCTGCCTGAATGCGCCGCCGATCACAATGACCAAAACAACAAAAGCGCCAATGAGCGCTCCAATCCAGGTCATTGGAATTCCAAGAAACGTCTCCCATCCGATGGCAATGACAGTGACCGCACCGAGTGAAGCTCCTGTAGAGATACCGAGCGTATAGGGTGTCGCCAGAGCATCGCGCAGCATAGCCTGAAAGAGCGTTCCCGCTAGTGACAGCGCACCGCCGGCGATCAGGGCCAGAAGCGTACGCGACAGCCGCAGTTGAAGCAGGATCTCGTAGTCGGGAGCCTGATGCCGCAATACCCGTGAGAGGCTGATGGACCCGGCCCCAACCCAAGGTAATAACAGAGCCGCCGCGAGAAAGACCGCGAGCGAAAACATGAGGCTATACCGAGCCGCGACCGAAAGCTGCTGCGTGGCGCTCATCGGTACCACACCCAAGGAGAACCGGTTGGAGTTGTACCGATTTCCAGGCGCTTCGAGAACAGGCCCAGCCAATCTTTGTTGTCGTGTGCTTCCACCGTTCGAATGTCGTAGGTAATGGCCCCATTGGTAAGTACAAGCAGGCGCGTGCAGTAGGTGAGCGCCAGGTTCAAATCATGAGTAGCCGCAATACAAAGCTTGCCGGCCTGCGCCTCGTCACGCAGCACGCTAAAACAATGTAGCTGTTGCTCGATGTCCAGAAATGTCGACGGTTCGTCCAGGAGCAGCACGGCGGCGTTTTGGGCCAAGCAGGCGGCCACGAGCACTCTCTGGCGTTCACCGCCGCTCAGCGAGTGGAAAGAGCGATGGCGATACGGCCAGCTCGAAGTACGCTCCATCGCAGCGCGGATGTACCTATGGTCCTCTTCGGATTCAAACCAACTGTCCGTGTGTGGATATCGGCCCATACCGACCAGTTGTTCCGCCGTAAAGGGAAGATCCGCGTGAATCGACTGGGGCAGATGACTCACCTGTTGCGCCATCTCTCGGCGCTTCCACTCTTGCTGGCTGCGTCCGCTGATAACAACTGAACCAGCGTTGGCCTTCCGAAAGCCCGAAATGATGTCGAGAAGGGTACTCTTTCCAGAGCCGTTCACTCCGAGCAATGCAAGAAACTCTCCTTCTCCCGCGCGAA
>JASHVE010000238.1 GCA_030039675.1 Acidobacteriaceae bacterium
GGAGACCGCCGAACCTGGCATTTACGCCATCGGCGACATCGTCGCCGGCCTGCCGCAGCTTGCGCACGTGGGCGCGATGTCCGGCATGGTGGCCATGGCCAGGATCGCGGGCCGCAACTCCCGTCCCGTGCGCCGCGACCGCATTCCGAACTGCACCTACACCGAGCCGCAGATCGGCTCCGCGGGATTGACGGAGGCGCAAGCCAAAGAGAAAGGCCACGAAGTGAAGGTTGGCAAGTTTCCCTTCGGCGGCAACTCAAAGGCGACGATCGTGGGCAGCCACGATGGTTTTGTGAAGATCGTCTCCGATGCCAAGTACGGCGAGATTCTCGGCGTGCACATTATCGGCCCGCAGGCTACAGAGCTCATCGCCGAAGCCATCGCCGTGATGGAGCTCGAAGGCACGGTCGAAGAGATGATGTTCACCATCCACGCCCACCCCACGCTGAGCGAATCGATGCTCGACGCCTACGGTGCCGTGAATGGGATGGCCATCAACGCGTAGGGTAGCAAGTTCAGCATCAAGCTGGAGAACATATTTCGATATAATCGCCGCAACTCCTCACGAAAGTTGCGGCGTCTTCTTTGAAGAGTCAGGACTCGATAAACGGAGTGCGGCGGCGCATACGCCAGAGCTTTGGCTTGTCGCCGGAAAGTCTGCGCACGCTGCGCGCGCTGAATACGCCGATGCGCATCCAGAAGTTCATCGATGCGCTGACCTATCAGTACGCGGACACGGCGTGGTCGCCGCAGCGCGTACTGCGGGAGCGCAAGGGGCATTGCATGGAAGGCGCACTGCTGGCCGCCGCCGCACTGCGCGTGAATGGCCATCCGCCACTGCTGATGGACCTGGAGGCCGTGCACGATGACGACCACGTAGTCGCCCTCTATCGCGAGCGCAGCCTGTGGGGCGGCATTGCCAAGTCGAACTTTGCGGGCCTGCGCTTCCGCACACCCGTCTATCGCACGCTGCGTGAGCTGGCGTTGAGCTACTTCGAGCACTACTACAATCTGCGCGGCGAGCGCACGCTGCGCACCTACTCGCGCGCGATCAATCTCTCGCAGTTGGACGGCTGCCACTGGATGACCGCAGAGGAAGACGTCTGGTGCGTGCCCGAGCGGCTCATCGAGGCGCGCCATTACCCGCTCATCTCTCACAAAACGGCGCGGGCGCTGCCACGCCTCGATCGGCGCAGCCTTGAGGCAGGAATGCACGGCTGGGTGAAGCACTGAAGTGTTTCGACGCGTAGCGTAGTTCGGTTGCCCGGCACTACACCTTATCGAGTTCGGCAAAGATCTCTTCCGGAACAATCCGGATCGGCGTTCCGGGAATCGTGAGTTCACCAGAGCGGACCAGCTGCAATCCCTCCGGCGTACCCCGATACGCCACTCTGGCATAAGGATCGACCACCCATACATGCTCGATGCCGAAGGCCAGGTATTCTGCGGATTTCACTTCGGTCTTCCGCAGAGGAATCTCTGGCGACTGGACTTCGATGACGAGAAGCGGCGGGTGGGTAATGATCTGCTCGCGAGGCGAACCATTGCGCAAAATCGTCACGTCCGGGACCCGAAAATGCGTTTTCTGCGTTTGAACGCGCTGTTCTGGAAGTGCGTAAACTCCCCAATCGCCACGATGATTGTTGAACAGAGTGATCAGAATACCCTGCACATACGCATGCTCGAACTCGCCCAAGTCGCGCTCCTCGATCACGCCGTCCACATATTCGCAGTCGTGCTCGTAGACGGTTGAGAGATACTCCTCGACACTGACCGGCTTTTCGAATGCGGGCTGCGTTGCCATGGAGACAGTATCCTCCGAATTGCGGCGATCCGCCAGAGCGCGCTAGAGCTCCATCGACTGGTTCTTTACCAACGTCTCGGCCTTGGCGATGAACTCTGCCAGTGGCATCGAGCCCTGATCGCCCTTGCCGCGCGTGCGCACGCTCACCGTGCCCGCTGCTTCTTCCTTATCGCCGAAGACGAGAATGTACGGTATCTTCTGGTTGGCGAAGTCGCGGATCTTGGCGTTCATCTTCTCATTGCGAAGATCGCACTCCGTCCGAAGACCCGCCGCACGCAGTGCCTCCTCCACTTTTTCCGCGTAGGCGGCGTGGCGCTCGCTGATCGGCACCAGGCCTACCTGCACCGGCGCCAGCCACAGCGGAAACGCGCCCGCGTAGTGCTCGATGAGCACGCCGAAGAACCGCTCCACCGAACCAAAGAGTGCGCGATGCACCATGACCGGCTGATGCCGCTCGCCATCTTCGCCCACGTATTCAAGCTCAAAGCGCGCCGGCAGGTTGAAGTCGAACTGCACCGTCGAAAGCTGCCACAAACGGCCGAGAACGTCCACAAGCTTCACGTCGATCTTCGGCCCGTAAAACGCGGCTTCGCCGGGGATGGTCTTATACGCGATGCCTTTGCTCTTGAGCACGTTATCGAGCGAGCGAATGGCAAGATTCCAGTTCTCATCCGAGCCCGCATAGTGCGCCCGGTCATTCGGATCCCATGTGGAAAGTTCCACCTTGAATTCAGAAAAGCCAAAGGTCTTCAGCACTGCCTCGGCAAAGTCGATGCACGCCGCCACCTCGCTCTCGATCTGCGAAGGCATGCAGAAGATGTGCGCGTCATCCTGCGTGAAGCCGCGCACGCGCAGCAGGCCGTGCATCGTTCCTGAGCGCTCGTAC
>JASHVE010000239.1 GCA_030039675.1 Acidobacteriaceae bacterium
GGTGCGGAGGGAGGAGTCGAGAACAGCCCTGCGATAGCGTGGTGTACTGTAAACGTTTCCACCATGAAGGGCCGAGACGAAACACCCCCGGCCGGAACCCCCGCTCCGACTCAACCCACTCCGCCAATCTCGCTAACTCGCTAACCCGCTAACTTGCTGACTCGCTAACTTGGCGACCCCCAACCCCCGCCTTGCTACACTCGACCCACAGGCAATTTTGCTGGAAGGAACTTCCCTTGAAACAACGTCATCCCTCGACCTCTGTCGCGCTCTCTATGCTTCTGCTTTTCGCCGCGATCCCCGCGCTGGGCGCGCAACTCAAACCCGTTGCGCCGACCGCGCCGACCTCGCTCGAAGACAGGCGCAAGGCCCTCAACGATCTGTTCCACGAGTATTGGGACGCCTATCTGGAGCGCAATCCGGAGTTCGCTTCGACGATCGGCGATACGCGCTTCAATGACAAGATCGCAGACTATTCGGTGAAGGCCTACAACGCGTGGCTGGAGCGCGAGCAGAACTGGATGCTGCGGCTGGCGGCGATTGCGCCCGACGGGCTGACGGACCAGGAGCAGCTGAGCCGCGAGTTGCTGCTGCGCGACTTTGCCGACGACCAGGAGGCGGCAGAGTTCAAAGAATGGGAGATGCCGGTGAACCAGATGAGCGGCATCCAGACGGACTACTGCCAGCTGGTGGCCGAGCTGAGCTTCAACACGGTGAAGGACTACGACGACTGGATTGCGCGGCTCCACGCGCTGCCCGCAGCCTTCGCGCAGGTGATGACGAATATGTCCATCGGCGTGGACGACGGGCGCGTGCCGCCGAAGTTCATCCTCGAAAAGGCCGACGAGCAGGTGAAGCAGCTTGCGGCCGAGAAGCCGGAGGATTCGCCGCTGGCGCTGCCGTTGAAGAAGTTTCCGGCGTCGATTGCGGCGGCGGATCAGCAGCGCATCAAGACCGAGATGCTGAACGCGATCGGCAAGGAGGTATTGGCGGCGTATGCGCGGTTTGGCCGGTATCTCGAGGTGAGCTATATTCCCGCGGGACGCAGCGAGCCGGGGATTTCGGCGCTGCCGGATGGCGCGAAGTACTACCAGTTCCTGATCCGCCGCACGACGACGACCGACCTGACCGCGGACAAGATTCACCAGATCGGCCTCGACGAGGTGAAAAAGGACGAGGCGGAGATGCTGGCGATTGCGCAAAAGCTGGGCTTCCAGGATCTGGCCAGCTTTCGCGCCAGTCTGAAAGCGAATCCGAAGCTGAAGGCAACGTCGGCCGATGCGCTGCTGGCCGCGTACAAGGGCTATCTGGGACCCATGCAGGCCAAGCTGCCGTCGCTGTTTGGCACGCTGCCCAAGGCGCCGTTCGAGGTGGTGCCGGTGCCTGACTACATGGCGAAGACGGCTCCGCCGGCGTATTACCAGCCGGGCACGCCCGATGGCAGCAGGCCGGGACGGCTCTTCATCAATACCTACAATGCGACGGAGCGCAACCTCTATGGCGTCGAATCAATCGCCTATCACGAAGGCATTCCGGGGCATCATCTGCAGATGTCGATTGCGCAGGAGCTCGAAGGCATTCCGGACTTCCGCAAGTATGAGTCGTATACCGCCTACACCGAGGGCTGGGGACTGTACGCCGAACGCCTGGGCAAGGATGTCGGCTTCTACCAGGACCCCTACTCCGATTACGGCCGGCTGGAGGCCGACATCTGGCGCGCCATCCGCCTCGTTGTCGACACCGGCGTCCACAGCCAGCACTGGTCCCGCCAGCAGATGGTGGATTTTTTCCATGAGCACTCGAACATCGACGAGACGAGTATTCAGGCTGAGGTGGACCGCTACATTGCGTGGCCGAGCCAGGCGCTGGCGTACAAGGTGGGGCAGCTGAAGATTCTTGAGCTGCGCGACCGGGCGCAGAAGGAGCTGGGGAACAAGTTCGATCTGCGCGGGTTTCATGACCAGGTGATCGATGCGGGCGCATTGCCGCTCGACGTACTCGATGCGCGGATCGATGCGTGGATTGCGGCGCAGAAGGCAGCGAAGTGAGTTGTGTTTCCCGCCCTTGCGACAGAAAGAAGTCGAACGGATGGCGCACCGAGGGTTGTGCTGGGTTGGCGTGAGATAAGAGTTGTGCACCGGACTTGGAGGTTTGCGTGAAGCTGCTCGCGAAATTCAACATCGTCCTTGTGCTCGTGTTCGGGTTGGGCATGTTTCTGATTTCCCACTTTGCCTACAACTTTCTGATGGAGAGCGCGCGGCAACAGGTGCTGCAGCAGGCCGAGTTGATGACCGCGAGCGCAAGTGCGACGAAAGATTATACAGACTCGCAGGTGAGCCCGATTCTGGAGCGCACGCCACAGCACAACAGCGACTTTCTGCCGCAGACGATTCCGTTTTCGGCGGCGAATGTGACGTTCAAGTATCTGCGGTCGTCGTATCCGGACTACATTTTGCGCGAGGCGGCGCTGAATCCGACGAACCTGGATGATCGCGCGACGGAGTGGGAGGCGGACCTGATCAACTATTTCCGCAACAATCCGAGCGAGAAGCAGCATGTGGGCGAACGGGACACGCCGACGGGCAAGGTGCTCTATGTCGCGACGCCGATTGTGGCTGAAGCTGGATGCCTGACGTGCCATAGCCAGCCTTCAGTAGCACCCAGAGCGATGATTCGCCACTATGGGCCGGATCACGGTTTCGGCTGGCAGGCGAATCAAACTATAGGCGCGCAGATTGTCTCGGTGCCGATGGCGGTTCCAGTGGCGCTTGCGAACAAGGGATTTCAGAATCTTCTGATCAGCCTGGGAACGATCTTTCTGTTCACAATCGTGCTGATTGACCTGGCGATCTACTTCATCGTGATCCGGCCGCTGCGGAGGGTTTCGAAGAATGCGGACGTGATCAGCAAGGGACAGATTGATCTGCCGCTGCTCGAGGTAAAGGGCAAGGATGAGATTGCCGAAGTCACGGCGTCATTCAACCGGATGCACACGAGTTTGATCAAAGCATTCGAGATGCTGAACGGATGAAGCGGAGTTATTAATGTCTGGAGCGGAGAAAGGCGGCACGGTCTGCGTCCGAGTCGATCTGTTTGGCGGCTTCGCGGTAGATAGCGTCGATGTCGGTGGTCTGAGCGGCCAGCTTCTTGACGACGAATTTCGCTACGGGACCGATATAGGCGGCGAGCCTGCGGCTCACCTCTTCGAGCGGCAGGCTTTCGAAGCCGCTTCCTGAAGATGACTTTTGCGGGGCGGGCGCACCGATGGGCTGCGCGACCGGTTGCGGGACCGGCTGCATCGGCACCGGTATGGGTGCGGTGACGGCCACAGCGGCGTTCCGCCCGCTGGGAGAGCCCTGAATGGCGTAGAGGAATTCCTGCGCGGTGGCGAAGCGCCGCGCGGGGTCTTTTTCGAGTGCGCGCATCGCAGCGACAGAGAGCTCGGGGGGAATGGAAGGCACGATCTGGTGCGGCGGAATGGGCACCTGCTGCATGTGGCCCATCATGATCTCGTAGTTGTTGGAGCCGGTGATGGGAAGCCTGCCTGTGAGGAGCTCGTAGAGCGTGACGCCGACGGAGTAGAGATCGGAGCGCGGCGTGGCCTTTTGACCGCCGACCTGTTCGGGAGACATGTAGTTGAGCGAACCGAGAAGATAGCCGGCGCGGGTTAGGCCGGTGGTCTGCTGCTGGAGAGCGATGCCGAAGTCGAGAAGCTTCACGGTGCCGTCGGCGGAGATCATGATGTTCGACGGCTTGATGTCGCGGTGCACGACGCCGAGCTGGTGCGCGTAGGTGAGCGCGCGCAGTGTTTGCGCGATGACGTCGAGAATCTGCGGGAGCGGAATCGCGCCTTTGAGCTGCAGCTCGCGCAGGGTCTCGCCGTGGATGAGCTCCATGACCATCACGAGCTGATTCTCATAGTGAAAGGCGTTGTGCAGGGCAGCGATGTTGACGTGATTGAGCGTGGCGAGGGTCTGTACTTCGCGGCGAAAGCGCTCGACCATTTCGGGTGCGCCGGACTGGTCGGGCAGCAGGATTTTCATGGCCTCACGGCGCTCGGAGATGAGGTGCCGCACCTCATAGACCACGCCCAGACCACCGGCGCCGAGCTTGGCAATCACTTCGTACTCGCCGATCTTTTGCCCCGGTTCGATGGACATAGGGAAGAAGCCGTCTGCGGCAGAAAGGCACAGTGGCCGCGGACGGTCTGCCTTTGAGTACACTCGATGGCAGGCTGGATCGTCAACCGCAATCGCGCGCCGCGACGATTCCGGACGCGATGCTGCAGAAGCCCGAGCGATGCGCGTATTCTGGTAGTTGCACTACGACTCTCATCCAAAACAAGGAAAACGATGGCGGAGATAGCGGTTGAAGCCAGTGAAGTGCCTGCGCAATTGCCCCAGGTCTGCGTTGCAGTTCTGGGCGCGGGCAAGATGGGCGGCATTCTGCTGCAGGCGTTTTTGAAGCAGAACCTGTTTGCCGCAGAGAGAATCCACGCGACTGTTGCCCACGAAGAGCGGGCGCTCGCGTTGAGCGCGCAGTGGGGCGTGGACGTAAGCACCGGCAACCTGGAGGCCGCCAAAAAGGCGGACCTGATTCTTGTAGGCGTAAAGCCGTTCCAGGTGCCGGAGCTGATCAAGGAGATCAGTCCCGCGCTAACGCCGGCGAAGACGGTGGTTTCTTTCGCGGCGTCAGTGAAGACGCGCGCGATTGAAGAGGCGGCAGGCGTGGAGATCGGAGTGATCCGCGCGATGCCCAACACGCCGTCGAAGCTGGGCGCGGGCATCGCTGCGCTGTGCAGGGGGCGGTTTGTCAGCGAGAAGCAGATGGAGCTGGCGCAGCGGATGTTTGAAACCGTGGGCCGTACGGTGGTGGTGGACGAAAAACACATGGACGCGGTCACCGGACTCTCCGGCTCCGGGCCCGCGTATCTCTACATCATTATCGAAGCGCTGGCCGAGGCCGGCGTGAAGGTGGGCCTGCCGCGCGACGTGGCCACGCAACTGGCTGCGCAGACGGCCTTCGGCGCGTCGAAGATGGTGCTCGACACGGGGTATCATCCGGCACTGCTGAAGGACGAGGTGACCACGCCGGCAGGGTGTACGATCGACGGCATTCTGGAGCTCGAAGAGGGCGGGCTGCGCGTGACCCTGATCAAGGCGGTGATGCGGGCGACAGAGCGGGCGCGGCAATTGGCGGCGGGGTGAAGAAGCGGGGAGCAAGCAGTAGGGATTAGCGTGCCGCGCGAGAGGCTTGTGCGGGTCCGTCCTTTCGACAGAAAGAAGTTGAAACGATGGGCGCTCGTTCACTGCGCGAGGAAATGGGCGATGTGGAGAAAAGCCAATCTGCGACGATGGGTTGCTGCATGCAGACGGCATCCAAAGATGGGATTAGCGGGCTTTGCGGCTGGTTTGCTTTACGGAGCGGCAACAACATTTTTTGACCGCCTGACCGGACATCGCACGGGCACTTCGACAGCAATCTTTGTATTGCAGAACATGAGTCCGATCGTGACTGCCGCGCTCGGGATCGCTGTGTTCGTCTGGCTTTCGGGTACGCTTCGACTCCCACAAAAACGCGGCGTGGTGTTTGTCGTCTGCATCTTTCCTGGAGCGATGGTGGAGCTGTTGTTGAGTGCGGTCATCGGCACAATTGCCAGAGCGATTACCTGAGCGTGTTTGTCCAACGACCAAGCTGGCTGCCGTCACACATCCCTGAGCTCGATGGGCTGCGTGGGATTGCCGTGCTGGCAGTGGTGCTGTATCACTGTCACCCGCGGCTCGTGGGCACGTGGCTCTATTCAGCTTCGCTGTGGGGATGGGCGGGGGTCAATCTCTTCTTTGTGCTTTCGGGATTCCTGATCACTTCAATTCTGCTGGGATCGCGAGATAAGCCACACTATTTCCGCAATTTTTATGGACGGCGCGTGCTGCGCATCTGGCCAGTATATGTACTGGCGCTTGTGGTGGTGTATCTGGAAGCGCCGTGGTTTATTGGACCGAAAGTGGCAGAGGCGGTGAAGAGTGCGCCGTGGCTGGCTTACATCTTTTTTGTTCAGAATCTCTTTCCTCTTGCACTGCCGCCGGCCCTCGGACCCACGTGGTCACTGGCGATTGAGGAGCAGTACTACTTTGTGTGGGCGCCCGTGGTTCGGTTGTTGAAGCGGCCATGGATGCTGGGCGCCGTGCTGGGCGCGGTGCTGGCTGTGTCGCCGTTGCTGCGGCACGCGAATCTGCGCTGGATGACGCCGACGCATACGCTGATTCATCTGGATGGCATTGCGTGCGGCAGTTTGCTGGCGCTGGGTCTATACACGCTCACGCTGAGCCGGCGCGCGTGGCTGGCGATTGGATTGAGCGGGCTGATCGTGGGCATCGCGGCTGTAGCAACAGTTGCCGGCGGCACGTCTCTTCTCGATTCTGCGCTGGCGCTGGGCTTCGGCGGGGCAGTGCTGACGGCGATTGCTTCGACAGGAGCGCTCAATCCATTGAACGCGATGCTGCGCCGCGGGCCGCTGGCGTTCTATGGGCGCATCAGCTATGGGCTCTACATGATTCACATTGCGGTCTTCATTTTTTTCGGCTGGTTCGACGCCCGGATGGACCATTATGGGTTGGCTGGCAATCTTGCGGTTGTCGGTTTCCGGCTGGTTGTTGCCACGCTGGCCGCATCGGTGCTCTGGTATGGGTTTGAGTCGCGGATATTGAAGCTGAAGCGATTTTTCTAGAACGTTTCAGATTTGGCAATCTCAGAAGCGGAACCACGCCGGCAGCTGCTCCCAGCGCCCGACAAGCACGAAGATCGTGAGAAGCAGCAGCACTGCCGCGGGAGTAATCGAAATTCGGCGGCGCAAGTGATGGATGCCAGCGATCACGGTCAAGAGCCCAAGCGCCATTGCAGCGAGCGGAACAAGGGTAGCCTCTGGCCAAGGCCCAAATGGCACCACCAGAGCCAATGCTGCCGCAATCTCAAACAGGCCGACTCCGATCATCGTTTCGTAAGGAAGTCCAAAGGGGAGTGGTGTTTGCGCGGCGCCGAGCGCTTTGGGCCTGCGCCTGTAGCTCAGTATCTTTCTTAGGCCGTCGCACAGGAAAACGCCGGCCGTAACGTACTCCATAAACCGGTCAAGGCCGCTCATCGTTCTGCCTGCCTTCCTAGTTCGTCTCCGGCTTCTTTAATGCCAAGTCAGAAGCGAATGTGACTCGAAAGATCAAATCCACCCTAAAATAAGCGAAGCATAAAGATTATATGAAGTCAATATAAAGATGAAGATGTCAGGCTTTTTTGATGACCTTCGTCAGGCATTGGATTTAGCTTGCCTTCTTGTGATTTGAATCGCTTCGAGTAAGTTTCCCGGTCGAGCTGCCGCCGATTGTGCCGCGCCGGCGTCGGCGCAGTGGTATGGGTTTGAATCGCAGACCCTCAAACTGAAGCGCCTCTTCCGCGACAGACCGTGGTCCGGGCGTAAGATGGAACCATTCCAGATCAACTGTTTCCGGGCACATTAAAGGTCGAGCGATCCAGCCCTGCCTGCTCGTGCGCCCGCAGCGGAAAGCAGAGATCGCCTTATGGCTTGAGGCAGGAGATTTGATCATGTTGCGTTGCTTTGGCCGTGTTTTTCTCGCAGCTGCTTTTTGTGCCCCGTTGTCGACGACCGCGCAATCAAAACCGGCACAGCCTTCTCCGCAGCCGGTGACAACGATCCGCACCAGCTCTGATCTGGTGGTCGTCGATGTAGTAGCGACCGACTCCAAGCTGGATCCGGTGCACAATCTCACTGCATCCGACTTCACAGTTCTTGAAGACAACCATCCACAGACGATCAAGATTTTTGAAGAGCACGCCGCGGGAACGCCCGCGGCACCAGGACGAATGCTCAAGCTTGATCCGGGCATGTTCACCAACTACTCGCCGACGCCCGGGAATGGCGCGCTCAACATTCTGCTGCTCGACAAGCTCAATACACCCACGGCCGCGCAGATGGTGGTGCGGGACCAGGTGGTGAAGTACCTGAAGGAGATGCCGCCGGGGACGCGTATCGCCATCTTTGCGCTGACGACCGAGCTGCACATGCTGCAGGGATTCACCTCCGATCCTGCGGTGCTGCGTGCGCTCGTGGAAGGCAAGAAGGCGCAGCCGGGTGGTTCTGCGCTGATGAACAACCAGGTAGTTGGAGACGAGCCGGGCGCAGACGATCCGATGATGGACATGGTTGCCGATATGGAGGGCACCGATCCCGATGCGGCGACAATTGAGGCCAACCTGCAGCAGTTCGAGGCGGTGCAACAGTCGTTTCAACTGCAGCTGCGGGCCCGCTACACGCTGGATGCGTTGAATCTGCTTGCGCGGTATTTAAGCCATTTACCGGGACGCAAAAATCTGATCTGGTTTTCCGGGTCGTTTCCTGTGAGCATTCTGCCGGATTCCGACCTTCAGAATCCGTTTGCGATTGTAGCCTCGGCCGAAGATGAGTTCCGCGAGACGACTGATCTGCTGGCGCGCAGCCAGGTGGCTGTTTATCCCATCGACGCGCGGGGGCTGATGCCGCTGCCGATGATGAATGCGGCCAACTCGGGCCGCAGTTATGCGAGAACGCCGACTGCGTTTTCGAAAGACAATGCGAAGTTCACGCAGCAGACCGCAGACGAGCATGGAACGATGCTGCAGATGGCGGAGGCCACGGGCGGAAGAGCGTTCATGAATACGAACGACCTGAAAGAAGCGGTCGAGCGGGCAATGGATGCTGGGGCCAATTACTACACAATCGCGTATACGCCCACGAATCACGATTGGAATGGGAGCTTCAGAAAGATCCAGGTAAAGCTCGAGCGCCAGGGCGTCACGCTCGCATATCGCCGCGGCTACTATGCGGACGATCCCAACGTTCCAGCGCGCCACAAAGAGGTGCAAGGCTCCAAGGACGAACCGGCGCCTTACAACGCGCTGCGCGCGGCGATGCTGCACGGCGCGCCGGATCCAACGCAGGTGCTGTTTGAGGCGCGCGTGCGCCCGAGCGCAGCCGATACGGAAGCCGCGCTTGCACCGGGGAACCAGGCGAGCGCGAAGATCGCAGGACCCTATCGGCGCTATACGGTCGACTTCATCTTCAATCCCAGGGCCATCCACTGGGCGTCAGGCGAAGACGGACGTTATCACTGCGCGTTGCAGTTTGTGACGTTTGTTTATGACGTGGAGGGCAAGCTGATCAATGCGCAGAGCAATGGCATGGAGACCAACTTCACGGCGTCGCAGTATGCCGCGGCTCTGAACAGCAATCTGGCATATCCCCAGCAGGTCAGTGTGCCGGCGAAGGGAGAGTATTATCTTCGCATTGGCATGCACGACGTTGGCGCGGATCGTGTCGGGGCGCTGGAAGTGCCCACAGCGGCAGTCGCGAAATTGCCGCCGCTTACACCGGCATCTGCTGGTGCTCCGAAGTGAAGCTTGCGAGCGCGGCACACGGGTCGCAGCCGGACGCTTTGCACGGTATGTAACTTTGCCGACAGGACGGGGTTCGGCGACTTTACATAAAGAACAGCTTGAGTTGCGCTCGTGGGTGAGAATTCGCTCATCGAACGGTGACGCAAAGTGCAACTGCTTCGGAGCGCAACCAAGCTTCGCTTAATTCATCCAAATGTCACAATCGGGCTTCGAAGATTGCGCAATTTTCTTTTTGTGACTTCCATCACACATCGTGAGCGAGGCCGCTGATAGGCTCTTATTAGCGTGCAAAATCCCCATTGCGAGGTGCGATATGGCCGCGACAGCTGAGACGACGAAACAGGGACTCCTGAGCACGGACTTGCTTGCCAAGATGGACGCCTACTGGAGGGCGGCCAATTATCTGTCCGTTGGGCAGATTTATCTCAAAGACAATCCGCTGCTGGAGCGGCCGCTGATCCTGGACGATGTGAAGCCGCGGCTGCTCGGCCACTGGGGCACGACGCCCGGACTGAATTTCATTTATCTCCATTTGAACCGGCTGATCCGCGAGCGCGGTTTGAACATGATGTATGTCATTGGTCCGGGCCATGGCGGGCCGGGGCTGGTGGCGAATACGTATCTCGAGGGATCGTACAGTGAGATTTATCCGTATATCGGGCAGGACAAGGATGGGATCAAGCGGCTCTTCCGGCAGTTCAGCTGGCCGTATGGCGTGCCGAGCCATGTGGCTCCAGAGACGCCGGGCTCGATTCACGAAGGCGGCGAGCTGGGCTACTCGCTGGTGCACGCGTATGGCGCGGCGTTCGACAATCCGAGTTTGATTGTGGCGTGCGTAGTGGGCGATGGCGAGGCGGAGACCGGACCGCTGGCGACGAGCTGGCATTCGAACAAGTTTTTGAATCCCGCGACAGATGGCGTCGTGCTGCCGATTCTTCATCTGAATGGATACAAGATCGCGAACCCAACTGTGCTGGCGCGGATTCCGCATGCGGAGCTGGAAGAGTTGTTCCGCGGGTACGGCTATGAGCCTTTCACACTCGAAGGCGATGAGCCGGCTGTTATGCATCAGCAGGCTGCAGTGGTCTTCGATACGATTCTGGACCGCATTGTGGCGATTCAAACCGTGGCGCGTGCTGAGGCGCAGCAGAACAAGCCGCTCGAACGGCCGGCATGGCCGATGCTGATTCTGCGCACGCCAAAGGGCTGGACGGGGCCTAAGTTTGTGGACGGCAAGCCGGTGGAGAATACGTGGCGCGCGCACCAGGTGCCGCTCGACGGGATACAAAAGAACCCTGAACATTTGCGGCAGCTGGAAGAGTGGATGCGCAGCTACAAGCCGGAAGAGCTCTTCGACGCGAAGGGCGCGCTGCGCGCCGACCTCGCCGAGATTGCGCCGAAGGGCAGGCTGCGCATGGGCATGAATGCTCATGCCAACGGCGGCCTGCTGCTGCAGCCGCTCAAAGTGCCGAACTTTCGCGAATTTGCCGTGAAGATCGAAGGGCGGGGACAGGTGGACGCCGAGTCGACGCGTGTCCTGGGGCATCTGCTGCACGCGGTGATGCAGGCCAACCTGAAAGAGAAAAACTTCCGCGTGTTCGGGCCCGACGAGACGGCATCGAACCGCATCGGCGAAGTGATTACAGGGACGGGGAAGACTTGGCTGGCCGAGACGTTACCGGTCGACGTGGATCTTTCCGGGACCGGACGCGTGATGGAGGTGCTGAGCGAGCACCTGTGCCAGGGGTGGCTCGAAGGCTACCTCCTTACGGGGCGGCACGGCTTCTTCTCCTGCTACGAAGCGTTCATTCACATTGTCGACTCGATGGTGAACCAGCATGCGAAGTGGCTGAAGACGACACGGCAGATTCCGTGGCGCAAGCCGATTGCATCACTCAACTACCTGTTGAGCTCGCTGGTCTGGCGGCAGGATCATAACGGCTTTTCGCATCAGGATCCGGGTTTCATGGATCATCTGGCGAACAAGAAGGCGGATGTGGTGCGCATTTATCTGCCGCCGGATGCGAACACACTGCTTTCGGTTGCGGATCACTGTCTGCGCAGCCGCAACTATATCAACCTGATCGTGGCCGGCAAACAACCCGCTCCGCAGTGGCTCACCATGGATGAAGCCATTGCGCATTGCACAGTGGGCATGGGCGCGTGGCAGTGGGCCTCGAATGATGAAGGCAACCCGGATGTAGTGATGGCCTGCTGCGGCGATGTGCCGACGATGGAGACGCTGGCCGCGGTCTGCCTGCTGCGCGAGCGTATTTCCGATATCCGCATTCGCGTGGTGAATGTCGTCGACCTGATGGCGCTGCAGCCGCAGTCGGAGCATCCGCA
>JASHVE010000240.1 GCA_030039675.1 Acidobacteriaceae bacterium
CCGGTGGTGGAGGGCAGGCCGAGCAGGAAGTCGGCGAAGGCCCAGGGCGCGCCGGAGCTGGTGCAGGCTGCGCTGTAGGCGGTGGTGCATTGCGAGAACTGGCCGTTGAAGGCGTAGGAGCCGCGCTGCGGCGAAGTGGCCGCTTCGTTCCAGTGGTTGTCGAAGACGTAAGAGAAACCGGTCTTGATGGTGTGGTGCGGAAAGACTTTGGTGACCGCGGTGTTGGCCTGCATCACCTGTTCGAGGTCTTTCGATCCCGCCTCGGAGACGGACGTGATGTTGGTGATGGTGATCTGCGGTGCCCCTTCAATCAACTGGGAGCTGAGGCCGGGAATAATCGACTCCCATTTGGTGTTGAAGTTCTGCGGCGTGCGGTAGATAGGCAGGTGAAAGTAGGAGGCGTAGGTATCGATGAGCAGCGTGGGCGAAAAGGTGTGCGTCCAGCCAAGAATGGTGTTGGTGTTGTGCTCGCCGTCGCCCGAGAAGCCGCCCTGCAGGCTGGAAGCGCCCACGTCCGGGTTAGGACCGTAGAGCGCTTCCAGGAAAGTCGCACGAATCTGATCCTTGTCGCTGATCTTGTGATCGAGGCGGAACGACGTGCGCTTGGCATTGCTGGTATAGGGGATCAGCTCGAATGTGTTGGTTCCGGTGCCGGAGGCGGTGGGTGTGGGATAGAGCAGCTTCAGCAACTGGAGCGAGACCGGGTTGAGCGGAACGTTGATGGTCTGGTTGGGAAATGCCGTGCCGGTGGCGGGGTTGATGATGGGCTGCGTGAACTCAGTGAAGATGCCCTGCCGCTCGAGGACCGTGGGCTGCTGGCTGTTGACGCTGGCCGACTGACTGAGGCGGAATCCTTCAAAGTCAACGAAGAAGAAGGAGCGGTTTTTGCCGTTGTAGAGATGAGGAATGATGATGGGGCCGGCAAAGTTGCCGCCGTACTCATTGCGTTCATACGGCGGACGCGCCTTGCCGGCGCCAAAGAACGGCTTGGCAGAGGTGCCTTTGGAGCGGTTGAACTCAAACAGTTCGCCGTGGAATTGATTGGTGCCGCTGGCTGTGACCACGATGACCTGCGCAGGCTCATTGAACTCGGCAGGCGCGCCGGTAGAGAGCACCTTGAATTGGGCGAGGGCGTCGAGCGAGGGAATCTCCGGCTCGCTGCGCTGCAGAGTGACTTCCTTGTTGATGACGCCGTCGAGGGTGTTGCCCATGCCGCCGTAGGCGTTGCGGCTGCCGGTGCCGATGGCCGGCGTCATGCCGCGGACGGCGAGCTGATCCTGCGCGCCTGCGTTCTGCACGCCGGGTGCCAGAGCGACCAGGCCCATCACGCTGAGACGGCCGTTGAGTGGTGTGTTCTGGATGGCCTGGGCATCAATGACCTGGCCGATCGATGAATCTTCTGTCTGGATCACCGGGCCGGTGCTGGTGACTTCGACGTTCTGCTCTTCGGAGCCGACGGTGAGATGCGCGTCGATCTCGGCGAGCTGATCAATGGTGAGAGTGATGCCTTTCTGCTCGTAGACCTGAAAGCCGGCTTTGTTGACCTTCACGTCGTAGTGGCCGGGCGGAAGCTGGGTGACGGTGTAGGTCCCGGAATCGGAGGTGGTGACCTTCCTGAGTTCGTCGGTCTCTTCGTGACGCACGGTGACGGTGGCGCCGGCGATGACTGAGCCGCTGGGGTCAGTGACGGTGCCGCTGATCGAGCCGGTAATGCCCTGGCCGAATCCGGATCGCACGGGGATGAGCAGGAAGGCAGTGAGGATGACGGCGAAAGAAAGGAGCTGGCGCGTTCCTCGATTTCGCAGGGCCGCTGTGCGAGGCCCGATGCGAGTGGCTGGATTCTTCATTGCAATGTCCTCCTAAAAAGCTCAGTTTTCACCGAGGCTGGTTCCGCTACAGCGGTTTCACAGTTGCTATATCCCGAAGCCACTGCTGCAAAGTGGCATTTTCCTCAGGAAAATGCCACCTTCCGCGGCTTCGGCAAGGGCACATCAACTGTGGAACCGCTCTAGTGCTTTGGGCAGCGGGCTTGCTAGTCTGCTGCTACCGGGATACAAGGCACGCTCCGCTTCGTTCGCTTCACGAGCGGCCGCCGTTTACAAAGAGCTCTTGAGCGGGATATGGCGTGCGCAACAACTGTTCCTGAAAGGAGGTGACGCTGGACAGTGAATTTAATGCTACGGTAATTGCGTTAGCGGATTATTTACGTAAAGAAACTTGTACTAGAATCACTTAGACACCGCGCGAGAGTTTTGGATGAGATTCTGCGGGGAACGATCCGAAGATTGAGCAGAGTTTTCTAATTGCGATGGCCAAACAGAAGAATTCCGGCGACGTTGTGGACGAGATGTCGGTCTTAGAAGCCGATCCGCGCTGGAAGATGGCGGAAAGAGTGGCGCGGGGCAAGGCGCTTGCCCGGGCGACGCAACTGCGGGATATCCTGCTGTTTATCGTGCGGCAGGCGATTCTGACGCCGGACGAGCCTATTCATGAATTCGAGATTGCGCACCGCGTGCTGGGCCGGCGCAGCGACTTCAATCCCCTGGACGACAATATTGTCCGCGTGCAAATGGCGCACCTGCGCAAGAAGCTGGAACTGCACTTCGCCACCGACGGCAAGGACGAAGAGGTGGTGATCACAGTCGCGCTAGGCAGCTATAAACCCATTTTCAGCCAGCGTGAGAAGCCGTCTTCGGCGCCGCCGCCGTTTCCGGCCGGCCCGATTCCGGGAGAAGAAGCGCCCAGTGTCGACGAGAGCGCGGCGGAGGCTCCGGTTGCCCCGGTTAAAGCGCCGGCCGAGAGCGGGCTCCCGGCGACTCGCCTCCGGCGTGTGTGGCCCGAGCGCATGGTGGGTGCTGCGGTGATTCTGGCACTGGCCGCGTGCTGCGTGGGTTTGTGGGTGGAAGTCCGGAGTCAACGGCAGTCACTCGATACACTGCACCGTTCGCTGACGCCGTGGAGATATCAGCCGGCGCTCGAAGGGTTGTGGTCGGGATTTGTCGACTCAAGCCGCGACACGGACGTTGTGCTGAGCGACGACTCGTTTTTGCTGATCGAAGAAATCAACAAACAGATGACGCCCTTCTACGGGTACCTTGGGCGCAGCTATCTCGATCCAGCGCAGCGCAAGGGCTTGAGCCCGGAGCTGAACTTTGTGCAGGACCTCGTGGCGTCAAAGAGCCTCGGCAATACGAGTGAGTTCAAGCTGGCGCAGCGCATCCTGGCGCTCGATCCGATGGAGAAGCGATTCCATTTGTACAGTGCGCGGCAATACATGCCGGCGCTGGTGAAGCACGATAACCTGATCTTGATCGGCGGAAGGGTGTCGAACCCATGGGCTGAACTCTTCGAGAGCCGGCTGAATTTTATTGAGGACACGGTGTTCGAGGGGTTGGGCAGGACGAACGTGATCAATCGCGCGCCCTCAGCGGGCGAGTCACCTACCTATATGGCGACGGACACTGTGGGCTATTGCGTCGTAGCGTACATGCCGAACCCGGGACACGATGGCAATGTGCTTCTATTGGAAGGGACGTCGTCAGAAGCGACGGAGGCGGCAGGTGATTTTGTTCTTTCACCAGACGAGTTCGGGGCATTCCGCAATATGCTGCATACAGAACAGCTTCCTTACTTTGAAGTGCTGCTGAAAACCTCGCAGGTGCGCGGCACTCCGCTGACTGTGACGATTGAGGCATATCGAACGTATCCCGGTCTGCATTGAGAGGTTTGTGCGCGCCGAAGATGGAGCGGTTAACGTAGCCAGCTGCAGCGTGAGAAAACGCTGTTGACACGCGGAGGACGTGCGCTATACTGACAGCGATTTTTCAGCTCGATCCGACTCTAAGTATGCGCCGGGCTGCATCCCTTGCCAGCGGTACCGGGCGGAGATTTTCACTGCCTGTTCATCATTCAAGATCGGGCGAAATCCTCGAGAAACCTTTTGGCTATTTCCTGACATTGGCTGATCCGGATTTGCGGATGCATTGAACGTTTCTCGGGCCGCACAAGGCGAGTGCGCTCAGCCTCGGTCTTGGTGCGCGGTTCCCCGTAATGCTGTGTTCAACAGATAGAAAAGCCAAAGGTGTTCGTTCTGAACATCTGTAAGGCCTCGGCTTGGGCCCTTGCGATCAAAGTGGATCGCGTCCTCGAGAAAAGTAATGATTCACGGGCGCGCACTACTATAGCGCTGTCCGGTACTCTCCCACGAGGTCGACATGATCGGATCGAGCAAGCCTTTCCTTGACATCAAGCTCTCTCTGGCGCGCATTGCGGCTTCGACTTGCACAGTTCTTATTACCGGTGAAACAGGAACGGGCAAGGAATTGGCTGCCGAGTTTGTGCACGCCAACAGCGCGCGGCGCGAGCGGCCCTTTGTGTGCATCAATTGTGCAGCAATTCCGGACACACTGCTGGAGAATGAGCTGTTCGGGCATAACCGGGGAGCTTTCACCGGTGCAGAGGCAAGTTACGACGGACTGCTGACCGCAGCTAATGGCGGCACGGTCTTTCTGGATGAGATTGGTGACATGAGCCTTTCAGCGCAGGCCAAGATTCTACGCGTGATCGAAAAAAAAGAGGTGTGTCGAATTGGCACGACCAGGCCGATCAAGCTGGACATCCGTTTTGTGGCGGCGACGAATCAGGATCTGGAAGCGAAGATGAATCAGAGCGAGTTTCGTAAAGATCTTTTCTTCCGTCTCAGCGTTGCGCAGGTGCATCTGCCGGCGCTGCGCGAACGGAAAGAGGATCTGCCGCTGCTGCTCAGGCACTACTGCCAGGAGTTCCGGCCGGGGCCTGGGATGCGGCCGATCGAATTCTCCGAAGAGAGCCTGCGTGCGCTGCTCAGGTACGGCTGGCCAGGCAATATTCGCGAATTGAAGAACCTGGCAGAGTCGATGTCGATTGCCGGCGTAACAGGCCCTATTCAGCCGCAACATTTGCCGTGCCGTTTCCGGGCGGAAGAAAACTGTGTCGATCCGGAGCGCGAGTCGCTGATCTCGGCGCTGAGCTGGGCGGGCGGGAACAAGGCTGCGGCCGCGCGGCGATTGAATTGGTCGCGGATGACTCTTTACCGGAAATTGACCAAGCATCAGATTGCGACGGATAGCGCGGCTGGAGACAGTGTCGTCACGGTGGCGCGATAAAGTTGGGCTTTCCCGAGCCTGGAGCACAGGCATCTGTGTTTGTGCGCGGCTGTGACACCTGTTACAGCTCATGTGACAGTGGGCTGCGTAGCGATTGACGCGGGTCTCGCGTTCTTTTCTTCCTTCATCAAGCTGGTTTCGTGCAGTGCGGGCGCTGATTGTGCGCGGCGGTTTTGTGTATCAGATCGCTGTGACAGGAGGCACGAGCACGCCGCAACTGCCGGAGTGACCGACGCGGCGATAAGCAGCGCATTCGCCCGTGGTTGCTCGCCGGCAAACCTTCTTTGCACAGTTTGGACCGCAGATTGCCCGCGCCATGCTGCGCAGCATGCGGTTCCGCGCCGAGCCGAAGGAGGAGGACTCATGTCCACGTTCACCTACCCCGGGGTCTACATCGAAGAGCTTTCGAGCGGAGTGCACACCATTACCGGCGTGGCGACGTCGATTGCAGCGTTTGTGGGATGGGCGCCGCAGGGGCCGACCACCGAGGCGACGATGGTGGAGAGCTGGGCTGAGTACCAGGCGCAGTTTGGCGGGCTGGATGCGCGCAGCCTGCTTGGATACGCGGTGAATCAGTTCTTCGCGAACGGCGGACAACAGGCGTACATCATCCGGTTGGTGTGGGATGGATCGCTGCCTCCAGCGCCAAATACGTATCCGGTGCCGTGCGCGACGGCGGTTGCGGCGGGGTTGGGCAGCGCTTCGGCGCAGATCACCGCCTCAATCGGCACGATCGTCTCGCCGGCAATAACGTTGAGCGTGGGCGCTCCTGTGCTCGAAAGCATCACGATCACGCCGGGGAATCTGCCGCCGATTCCGCTGGGTGCTACGCCGACCTTTACAGCGGCGGGCAATTACTCCGACGGCAGCCAGAGCGCCCTGGCCTCGCCGGGATGGACGTCGAGCGATACGAATGTGATTGCGTTTACGAGCGGCGGGACCACGATTGCGAACAATGCGGGAACGGCAGTTTTGACTGCAACCTCGGGACTGATCTCGAGCAGCATCACGGTTACGGTGACTCCGGCCACACTCTCTTCGATTTCCGTGACGCCGAATACGGTGTCGCTGCCTTTGGGGCAAGCGCAGCCAGAGAGCAGGCCGCCGGTGGGGCCGACGCAACAGATGACGGCGACGGCGAATTACTCGAATGGAACAACGCAGGACGTAACCGCGATTGCAACTTGGGCCAGCTCGGACACTTCGGTGGCCGGCGTGACGAGCGGCGGCCTGGCCTACGCAGGAACGACCGGAGGAAGCGCGAATATCACGGCTGCGTGTCTCGGCGTGACGAGCAGCGCAGTTGCGGTGACGGTCTCGAACACGGCGGCGGTGACGTCGATTGCAGTGCAGCAGGCCGGACCGGTGCTGCCGGTGGGGCAAACGCTGAATCTCACGGCGATCGCGACGTACTCCGACAGCGCGACGCCGGGATCGATCTCAGGCTCGTGGGCATCTAGCAACACGGCCGTTGCTACCGTGGCGAGCAATGTGGTTACGGCGATTGCCCCTGGAACGACAACGATCACCTTTACTTACGGATCGCAAACAGCAAGCACAACGCTAACCGTCACCGCGGCGACCCTTTCGTCAATTTCGTTGACGCCGGTGAATCCGTCGGTGGCAAAGGGGTTGACGCTGCAATTGAACGCGCTGGGAATCTACTCCGACGGCACGACGGCGAATGTGACGACGAGCGTGGCGTGGAGCTCGTCGAGCGGCGATGCAACGGTGAATGCGGTAACGGGATTGGTGACCGGCGTGAATGTGGACCCGTCGGTGACGATCACGGCGACGTGGCTGGGATTGTCGCCGACGGTGCGCGTGGCCGTGATCCCGCCGGTGCTGCAGTCGATCGCGGTGACGCCGGCGGGGCCAATCACGATTCTGCCATCGCAGACGCAGCAGTTCACGGCGACGGGAACCTACTCCGATTTGTCTACGGAGACAATCACTTCGTCGGTGACGTGGAGTTCTTCCGCGGCTTCGGTGGCGAGCTTCAGTATAGCCACGCCGGGGCTGGCAACTGCGGTTGCGGCCGGAGGGTCGCTCACGCTGTTTGCGAGCAGCCCGGGAGCGTGGGGGAACACGCTGAGTGTTTCGGTTACGCCTTCGCCGACGGCGGGACGGTTCGGGTTGCTGGTGCAGCAGACAACGCCGAGCGGAACGGTGCAGACGCTGGAGAGCTACTCGGGGCTCTCGGTTTCGCCGACGGACGCGTACTACGTGGTAACGGTGATCGATAACGATTCGAGCTACATCACCTTCATCAATCCCGCAACAGGCACACCGGTTGCGCCGACGGCGACACCTGCGCCCACGGCGAGCCCGATGGCGTTGAGCGGCGGGGCAGATGGATCGGTGCTGACGCCGGCGACGGACGGCAACTTCGAGCTGGCACTGCTGTCGAATGCGGTGAAAGGCGTGTATCTGCTGGATCGTGTGGACATCTTCAACCTGCTGTGCATTCCGGCAGAGACCGATGCGCCGACGATCTCGACGCTGCAGCAATATTGCTGGCAGAAGCGTGCCTTCTACATTGTGGACTCGTGGCAGCTTGTGACTACGGCGGGATTGCAGTCGACGGGACCGCTGGGCAGCACGCCGGGATCTCTGACGGGGCAGTACTCGACGAACGCGGCGTTTTATTTTCCGTGGATCGAAGCGCCCGATCCGCTGTTTGGCAACCGGCCCACGTTGTTTCCTCCGTGCGGGTTTGTGGCCGGAATTTATGCGGCAACGGACGCAGCGCGCGGTGTGTGGAAGGCGCCAGCGGGAATTGATGCCAGCCTGACGGGCGCGTTGGGATTGCAATACAACCTGACCGATGCGGAGAACGGACAGCTCAATATACAGGCGATCAACTGCCTGCGCGAGTTCAAAGTGTATGGCGACGTGGTGTGGGGCGCGCGCACGCTGCAGGGTAACGATCAGGCGGGGTCGCAGTGGAAGTATGTGCCGATCCGGCGGCTGGCGTTGTACATCGAGTCAAGCTTGTACGAAGGAACGCAGTGGGTTGTGTTTGAGCCGAATGACGAGGCTTTGTGGGGACAGATCCGGCTCAACGTAGGCACGTTCCTGCAGGGGCTGTTTTTGCAGGGTGCGTTCCAGGGCACGACGCCGCAGCAGGCCTACTTTGTGAAGTGCGATGGGGAGAACAACCCGCAATCGAGCATCGATCTGGGAATTGTGAACATCCTGGTGGGCTTCGCGCCGTTGTATCCGGCGGAGTTTGTGGTGATTCAGATTCAACAGATGGCGGGGCAGAGTTCGGCATAGAGTGCGTCGGTCGTGTGTTCCCACTTTAGCCGGTTCGCAAAATGCGCGAATCGCCTGGGGTGGGGCGCCCGGGGTTTTTGCTTGAGTGAGACGTGAGGAGGAGATTTCATGGCGATGTTTCCGGCAAACCCGACACGGTTGGATCCGTATAAGAATTTCAAGTTTCGATTGAAGTGGGACGGGCAATATGTAGCGGCGGTGAGCAAGATGAGCGCGCTAAAGCGTACGACCGAAGTGGTGGAGCACCGCAGCGGCGGCGATCCTTCGACCGCGCACAAGTCTCCGGGACGGAGTAAATACGAGGCCATTACGCTCGAGCGGGGATTGACACAGGACCTCGCGTTTCACGATTGGGCAGGGCTGGTGTGGAACTACGGCGCAGCGCTTGGGTCAGAGGTTTCGCTTGCGAACATGCGCAAGGATATCTATCTCGAGTTCTACAACGAGGCCGGCCAGCTGGTGATGGCGTACAAGATCTACCGGTGCTGGGTGTCGGAGTACCAGGCGATGCCCGATCTCGACGCCAATGCGAATGCGATTGCGATCGAGCACATCAAGCTCGAAAACGAGGGCTGGGAGCGCGACACCAGCGTGACCGAACCGGCGGAGCCGACGTTGAGCAGCGTATCAACATAGGAAACAACGTAGTGAATTGTGTGGAGCGGACCGCGGAATGCGTGCTCTGAGTAGCGCCGATTTGCTTTCGCTTTGGGAAGGTGGATGCAGGCTGCATCCGCTGGACCGGGGATTGCTTGCGGTGCGCGTGCTGTTGGCCGAAACGCGCGAGGAAAGCGTTGCGGACTGGACGCTGGGCCGGCGCAACCAGGCACTGGCGCAGTTGCATTGCGAGTGCTTCGGGCCCGAGCTGCAGGGCTGGACGGAGTGCGCGCAGTGCGGCGAGAAGCTGGAGTTCCGTGTGGATTGCCGGGGCTTGATCGAACGACAGCGCGAGAGCAGCGGTGAGCCGATTGTCCTGCATGGGCGCAGGTTTCGCGTGCCGACGAGCCGCGACCTGGCACGCGTCGCCGGCGAGCGTAAT
>JASHVE010000241.1 GCA_030039675.1 Acidobacteriaceae bacterium
CGCCTCGCCCAAGTTTCAGTCGTACATTTAAAGGGCGAGCTCACGAGCGGCCAGCGCTGTGCCCTCGACGCGCGCGCGAATCTTATAGAAGGCCGTATCGCGTGCCGTCGAAGTGTCGTCGGCAAAAGGAGAGAAGCCACAGTCGTCTGTGGTTCCGAGTTGCGCTAGGGGCAGAATCGAAGCGGCCTCAAGCACGCGTTCGCGCACCTGCTCTGCGGTCTCAATCGCCGGATTAATAGGATCGATTACGCCGATAAAGACGAACTGATCCGGCTTGAGCCGGTCTTTCACAATCCGCAGCACGCGCCTGCGATCCTTCTCGCTGGCCATCTGCAGATAGAACCGGCCCACGTTCAACTGGAACAGATCGGGGAGCAGGCCTGCATAGTCCACGTCAGCGCTGTGCGTCGAGTCGTGGTCGCCGCCGGGGCAAACGTGCACACCGATGCGCTCGCGCTCCGCGGCGCTGAATCCGTCGAGCACCTGATTGTTGAGCGCGATAAAAACGCGCAGCAATCCGCCGGAGGGATCGAGCTTGAGTGAGAGCCGGCCTTCGGTGAAATCGATCTGCACCGCGGCTGCACCGGCATCGAGCGGACCGCGAATGTCGGCCCGCGCCTCGGCGATCAGGTCAGCGAGAAAAGCCTCACGCGGATAGCCGGCAATACCATCGGCGGGATACAGCAGGCTCAGCGCAGAGGCGGAGATTACGGCCTGCTTCACCGGCTTCTTTGCATAGTTGCGCGCGGCTTTGAGAAAACTGTCTGCGTGCACGCCGTAACGAAATGGCCCGGCGGTCAATCGCGGCAACTGGCGTGTATGGCCATCGGCAAAAGGAATCACGACGCCGTCGGGTGCAAGCGTGCCGATGCCCGCGAGCGGGTAGGTGGCAAAACTGGGTTTCGTCTGTTCGCCGTCGCTGATCACGGGCGAGCCGGTCGCCTCAAACCGCTCGATGGTGTCTTTGAGAGCTGCAGCGTAAGCTGCGTCGAGTGCGTCGCGGCCGATTGCACCGGATGCGCAGGCATGCATGGCCTGAATCAGCGCGGGCGGCCGTGGAATGCTGCCGATGGGTTCGGTCTTCATGGCCGCCAGTCTATCCCGGCCACGCACAGTTGTTCCTCAATCCAAAGGTGGAGTGGCTGCGCTACTCCTTGGGCCGCGGCCAGCGGGCTTCTACCGTGGTGCCGATGCCGCCGCGTGGGCGGAACTCGCCGCGCACCACGGCCCATACCGGATCGGTGGCCTTCACCACGTCTTCCAGAACCTGGTTGACGATGTTTTCCTGAAAGATGCCGAGGTTGCGGTAGCTGAAGAGATATTCCTTGAGCGACTTCAGCTCGAGGCAGCGCTCGCGGGGCATGTAGCGGACAGTGAGGGTGCCGAAGTCGGGCAGCCCGGTCTTGGGGCAGACGGAGGTCAGCTCGGGATCGTCGATGATGATCTCGTAGCCGGGAAACTGGTTCTGCCAGGTCTCGATGGCCGGGAATTCGAAGTCGAGGCCGGCCTTGGCGTGCTCGTCGGTGTAGCGCGGTGTTTGTGTTGCCATGCTTCTATTTTACGGGTTTTACAATTCCAACTCCCAGGTTTGTCCGATCAGGTCTTTGCCGAAGCTGTGGTGGGGCTCCTCGGCAACCAGCTTGAATCCGGCCTGCTGGTAAATATGGTGCGCTGCGTGCAAAATGCTTTGCGTCCACAGCGTGATGCGCTTGTATCCGGCGGAGCGGGCGAATGCGACGCATTCGCCGACGAGCGCCTTCCCCAGGCCCAGGCCACGGGCGCTTGATTCGACATGGAGGAGCCGGAGTTTGGCTGTATCGGGCCGCTCGGGATGACGCATCAAAAAGATAGCGCCAAGGGGTTCGCCGCTGCGTTCGGCAATCCAGCAGCGCTCGCAGCGGGCATCGAAGCCGGCGAGAAAGTCGGCGGTGATATGGGCTGCCAGCGCCTCGTAGCTGCCGTCCCAGCCGTATTCTTCGGCGTAGAGAGAGGCCTGCCGGCTGACCACCCAGCCCATGTCGCCGGGGCGATGGGGACGAAGGACGAACGGCGGCTTGCTTCCATCTTTTTGGGCGAAGCTTGCCTCAATTGTCTGCATGGATGCGAGGAGGGTCTGGCGCTTACGGGGAGAGAACTGCTCAAGCATTGCGCGGGCCTGTGTGGCCGAACGCCGATCGAGCTCCGCGAAAGCAGCTTTGCCCTTCCTTGTAAGGCGCAGAATGGCGTGGCGCGCATCCGCCGAGGATGGGGACCGATGCAGCAGCCCTGCCTGCTCGAATTTGCGGAGAATTCGGCTCAAATATCCGGCATCGAGGTTCAGTTCGCCGGCAATCTCCGTAGCGCCGCTCTCGCCGCGCGTCGCCAACTCAAAAAGAACACGGGCCTCAGCCAACGAATAGCCGCTCTTGAGCAACTCTTCATCAAGGAGGCCCAGAACATGCGTGTAAAGACGGTTGAAGCGGCGAAATGCGGCAATCGACTCGCCGATGGCGGTGACTGCGGGAGTCACGGAGCTTGCAGCAGCGATGGGTTGGTGCATGATTGTCTTCTCTAGTCAATGATATTAATTGACAAAGTCAATTATAGCAATCATTCGTATTCCACGCGCTGCCGGTATCTGCCGCCGTTTCTCATTTTTCCGCTCCTTAAACCGCTGTTTTTGAGTCTTATATACTGGCTCTGGTTAAACGAATGGCAGAGGAAAGAAAGCAATTGAGCCGGCGTTGGCTTTGGTTGGGTGCGGCAGTTGTCGTGGTCGCAGTTTTTTTCGTGGCGCGGTCCCTATTGCGCGACCGGTTGCCGGTGCGCGCTGCGCAGGCGGAACATGAAGTTCTGCTGAGCACGGTGAGCACCAACGGCAAGGTAGAGCCTGAGGTTAATTACCAGTTCTACAGCCCCATCGCAACGACCGTGAAGAAAGTTTACGTGCAAGCGGGAGATCGGGTTCCGGCCGGCAAGCTGCTGATCGTGCTGGATGACGTGGATGCGCGGGCGAAGGTGGCCGCGGCGGAAAACGGCGTGAGGACGGCTCAGGCTATGCTTGACGCAACCCTGCACAATGGGACCCAGGAAGAGCGTCTGGCGACCGAAGCGGAGATCGAACGGTCGCGGCTGGCGCGGGATCAGGCTCAGCACGATCTGGAGGCGCTGACCAAACTGGTCGCCTCCGGCGCGGCGTCCCCGGGCGAAGTGGCAGCGGCGCAGCAGCAACTGGACGCCGCCAACGCCAATCTGAATGCATCGGAGCAGAGCGCGACGCACCGGTATTCTGCAGGTGAAGTGGCGCGGGCTCAAGCGGGGCTTGCCGAAGCAGAAGCCAACCTGGCCGCAGCGCGGCAGGTTGAGGCCCAAACGCAGATTCATGCGCCGGCCGCGGGCACTGTGTACAGCATGGACGCGGCGCCGACCGAATTTGAGGATGCGGGCAAACTCCTGCTGCAAATGGCCGATCTAAATCGCGAGCGGGTGCGCGCGTATTTTGATGAGCCTGACCTGGGAAGGCTGGCCGTTGGACAGCAGATCACGATCAAGTGGGATGCAAAACCCGGTCAGGAGTGGCACGGGCACATCGTGCGTCTGCCGGTAACCGTTGTCACGTATTCCACGCGCACGGTGGGCGAAGTACTGGTGCACATTGACGACGCCAATTCCGGATTGTTGCCGGATACGAACGTGAACGTGACTGTGACCACGGCAACCGCTCCGGATGCGCTGAGTGTTCCGCGTGAAGCGCTGCACTTCGAGAATGGCAAGCCATACGTGTACAAGATCTCTGGAGACCAACTGGTACGCACACCAGTGACCACGGGAGTGTTCAATCTGACCCGCGAGGCGATTCTCTCCGGATTGAAAGAGGGCGACTGGGTAGCCACCGGTTCCATGAACGGCCAGTCTTTGCAAGAGAGTGTTCCCATCAAGGTTGTGCGGTGATGCGGATTTTTCTTGAGACGCTGCACGTTCCGGCAGCATTTTTGGGAGCCGTCCTGTCGGCGGCCGGGACGGCGCAGGGGCCAAGAACTACGCTGGCGCAGATCAACGCGGCTTTGCAGGCCGGCGAGGCGGACCGTGCGCTGGCGCTGGCCAAGTCTCTTCCGCAAGGCGGCGCGCGAGATGCCGAGGCGCAAAATCTCGAGTGCCGTGTGCGCTTCACGTTGCAGGAGTGGGATGCGGCAGCAAACGCGTGCTCGGAAGCAGTGGAACTGGACCAGGGCAACTCGAATTATCACCTGTGGCTGGGACGCGCGCTGGGCGAAAGAGCCGACCGGGCGTCGTTTCTGAGCGCCTTCACGCTGGGCAAGCAGGTGCTTGTGGAGTTTGAAGAAGCGGTCAAACTGAATCCACGCAATGCCGAGGCATTGTCAGATCTCGGGGAGTTTTACCAGGAGGCGCCCGGCATCGTAGGCGGAGGGCTGGACAAGGCCGAGCGCGTGGCGGCTCAGCTCGATGAAGTGGATCCGGCGCGCGCTTACCAGTTGCGGAGTGGGATCGCCGAGGAACGCAAGGATTACGGAACGGCGGAACGGGAGCTGAAACAGGCGATCGCCGTGAGTGCGCACCCCGCATTCCAGTGGACCGTGCTGGCGTCGTTCTACGAGCGCCGCGGGCGCTGGCAGGAGATGGAATGGGCTCTCCACGACTGTGTTGCTGCGGCAGCGCGCGATAAAACAGCGGGCGTGGCCCTCTACGACGGAGCAGGGGTGCTGATCCGGGCCAGGCGGGACCCGGAGTTGGCCGCAAAGATGCTGGAGGATTATCTTGCGGGCTGGTCGATCACCGAGGAAGCGCCGGCGTTTGTGGCTCATCACCGGCTGGCGCGGCTCTTAGAGCAGTTAGGCGACAGAGCGGGAGCCATGCGCGAGCAGACGGCAGGCTACGCGATGGCCCGCGAGTATGCACCGCAGGAAGTAAAGTATTGACGGGAAGAATGCAGTTGAAGACTGAAGACTACCTGCGCGGAGGCCGGGCGTGCCTTGTTGCCGCGTTGATGCTTGGTGCCGCCAGCTATGCGCCGGCGCAGGTGTCACTCCGCACCGTTGTGGAACTGGCGCAGCAAAACAGCTCGACCGTCCGGCTCGCCGGCGCCGATGTGGCCAAGGCTCGCGCTGCGCTGTCGGAAACTCGCGATGCTTTTGTCCCGTCGCTTATGTTCGGATCGGGGCTTCCCGCTTTTCCGGAGATTGGATTCACTGGCAACCTACCGACGATTTGGGACGCCCAGGTGCAGTCGATGGTCTTCAGCATTCCCCAGATTCGCTATATGCAGGCGGCGCGCAAGGGATTGCAGGCCGCGTTGCTCAACCAGAAGGACGCCCGCGAACAGGTCGCGCTGGACGCATCTCTCGCCTACGTGGAACTGGATACGGTAAACACGGAATTGGACGCTACGCGGCAGCAGGAGAGCTATGCGGGCCGGCTCGTGGAGATTGAACAGCAGCGAGCGGAGGCGGGCGTCGATCCGCTGAGCGAGCTGCTGCAAGACAAACTGGTTGCGGCACAACTGAAGCTGAAGCGCCTGCATCTGGAGGCGCGTGCTGCTACGCTGGCCAAGCAACTGGCCGTCTTGACCGGATTGCCGGTAGGCTCGATTACTCCCGATCAGTCCAGCATTCCCGAGATTCCGGCTATCACCGCCGATGAGACTCCGCGCGCGACCCCTGGGCTGGAGGCGGCGGAAATGGTGGCGCAGTCCAAGTTGCGTGCCGCCAAAGGCGATCAGGAGAAAGTATGGTTCCCGCAGATCGCCTTTGGGGCCATTTACAACCGCAATACGACCCTGCTGAACAGCATCAACCAGTACTACAATCATCCTCTTCCGACCAACAACTTCAGTTCGGGATTGAGTATTCAGCTGCCGCTTTTCGATGTGGAGGTGCACGCCAAGGCACGCGAATCGGCCGCCGACGCGCTGCGTTCCAAAGTGGAGGCGGAACAGGCGCAGCAGCAGAACAATCTGCAGGTTGCGGAGCTGACCAGCAGCCTGCGCGAGCTGGACGCAGAGGCCGAAGTGGCCAGCTTGAAGCAGCAGATTGCGGGCGAGCAGTTGAAGTCTGTGATGACCGAACTGGAGCTGGGCAATGGGGCCGGCAGCGGTCCGGGCGCGCCACCACAGGCCAATCCCACCGCCGAGCAGAAGGCGCGGATCGACGAGCGGCAGAAATATGTTGATGCGCTCGATGCCGGACTTGATCTGAGCAAAGCCCGGCTCAATCTGCTCCGCGCCCTGGGGCATATGCAGGACTGGCTGGACGAGTTGCACACAAAGTAACGACGGGCGCGGAAAAACATCCCAGAAAGTGCCGGAATGTTAGAATAGTAGGGATGCCTATGCCTCTGAAAACACTCTTCCTCAACCCGCCTTCGTTTGAGAATTTCGATGGCGGAGCAAGCTCCCGCTGGCCGGCTACACGTGAAATCGAATCGTACTGGTACCCAGTGTGGCTCGCCTATCCGGCCGGATTGCTCGAGGGCTCGCGCCTGCTCGATGCGCCGCCGCACCACGTCTCCGCCGAAGAGACCATCAAGATCTGCAAGGACTACGAGTTTCTTGTGCTCTTTACATCGACAGTGGGCTGGGAGGGCGACCAGCGGCTGGCTGAGGCGATCAAGGCGGCAAATCCGTCGATTCGGATTGCGTTCGTGGGGCCGCCGGTGACCACCGATCCCGACCGGGCGCTGAACGAGTGTTCGGCGCTGGATTTCATCTGCCGCCGCGAGTTCGATTATTCAATCGTGGAATACGCCAACGGCAAGCCGCTGAACGAGATTCTGGGCGTCAGCTACAAGAAGGAAGGCAAAGTCGTTCATAATCCCGACCGGCCCCAGGTGGAAGACCTGGATGCGATGCCATGGGCCACGAAGATCTACAAGCGCGACATGGACGTGACGCGGTATAACGTGCCGTTCCTTCTGCACCCCTACATTGCGCTCTACTCGACGCGCGGCTGCCCGGCGCAATGCACCTTCTGCCTGTGGCCGCAGACTCTGAGCGGGCACGCGTGGCGCAAGCGCTCGAGCGATGACGTAGCCGCGGAGCTGAAGTGGGCGAAGGAAAACTTCCCCGAGGTGAAGGAGTACTTCTTCGACGACGACACCTTCAACATCCAGAAGGCGCGGACGATTGAGCTGTGCGAGAAACTCAAGCCGCTGGGCCTCACCTGGAGCTGCACCTCCCGCGTGACCACGGACCGCGAGACGCTGAAGGCAATGAAGGATGCGGGCTGCCGGCTGCTGATCGTGGGCTTTGAGTCGGGTGATCCGCAGATCCTCAAAAACATTAAAAAAGGCGCCACGGTGGAGCGTGCACGGGCCTTTGCCAAGGACTGCCACGACCTGGGTCTGACGATCCACGGTGACTTTATCCTCGGCCTGCCGGGTGAAACCAAGGAATCGATCCGCAACACGATCAATTTTGCCAAGTCGCTTGACGTGGAGACGATTCAGGTCTCGATTGCGCACGCGTATCCAGGAACCGAGTTTTACGAGTTCGCCAAGACCAACGGCTTTATCACCAACGAAAAGATGGAAGACGGCGGCGGCCACCAGATGGCGCACATCGAGTATCCGGGACTGCCCACCGACTACGTAATGGAGATGGTGCACCGCTTTTATGACGAGTACTACTTCCGTCCCAAGGCGGCGGCGCGCGTGATCTGGAAGGCGATCGTGAACCGCGATGTGCCCCGGCTCTATGAGGAAGCCAAGTCGTTCCTCAAGCTGCGCGCACAGCGCAACAAGATGGTAAAAGCGAAGCGCAGCCAGCAGGCCGAAAAGACCGCGGCAGCGAGCGCAGGCGCTTAGCGGAAGCGCGACGAATCAATCCAGCAACGGAGGGGCGGCGCGGGTGCGTCGTCCCTTTTTCTTGCTGCCGAACCGAATTAACAAGGGATCCGGCAAGGAAATCCGAACCCTTCCGGCATTTTGCCGATCTATAGCTAATAGAGACGAGCTGCCATGGTGCGCCACCAACTTTCGCTGCGGCAATATTCTGTGCTGGGACTGGTTGCTCTGAGCGCTCCTCTCGGTGATACCTGCCTGTCGCGCGGCATGACGCGGCTGCCATTCATTTCACTCGCTCATCCTTTGACGCTTATCGCTGCGGTCTTTACGCCGTGGATCGCGGCGGGCATCGTGCTGCTGATCGGCTTCTTCGCGAGCTATCTTACGGCGCTTTCGTGGGCCGATCTCACGTTTGTGCTGCCGGCCACTGCGTTTGGCAACGTGATTGTCGCGTTTCTGGCGCGCTTCTGGCTGCGGGAACCCATCTCGGTCGAGCGGTGGATGGGCATTGCGCTGATTACGTTGGGGGTGAGCTTCGTTGCGCAGGGGCCATCGCTGACGGAGCCGTCGACAGTTGCGGCTGAGACGCTCGCCGTCGCTGAACCTGTCGACGAGCACTCCGAAGCGGAAAAGGTGAGCACGCGATGATAGCTCCCATTCCTGGTCCGCAACCCGGAGTCTGGACTTCCGTTGCGATGATCGCGGCGATCGTGCTGAGTTCGACGACGGGCGAAGTGCTGACGGCGGCGGCAATGAAGTCGATCGGAGACCTCGATGTGATTCGAGCACAGTCCGGAATGAAAGGCGCAATTCGCGCGGTGGTGACCTGCCCGTTCTTCTTTGCCGGTGTCGGGTTTCTGGCGCTGTCCTTCTTCTCACTCCTGTTTGCGCTCAACCATCTGAGCCTGAGCCTGGTGGCACCGGCCTCAGCTTCGCTCACGCTGGTGACGAACGCTGTGGCGGGGAAGATATTTCTGAAAGAGAATGTGGACCGGCGCAGGTGGGCAGCGGCGGTGCTGGTGTGCGTGGGCGTCTATCTGTTGGCGCACTAGTGTGGTGAATCTTAAATTCGCCGAAGAGCAACCGCAGGTTCTTCGACTCCGTTTGCCGCAAAAAACGCGGCAAACTCCGCTCAGGATGACAGTGCATCTGTGATGCGAATTAATGACTCGGCGCGCTAGGGCCTGTTAACACTAATCAGTAATTCCATGCTATGCTGCGGTGCATGGAGATCACGGAAGCACAGTATCAGCGTGTCGCCGTCAGCCTTCCCCGGCAGCGCGGCAACGTGAAGGTGAGCAATCTGCAGCTGCTGAACGCGCTGCTCTACGTGGCCGAGCATGGTTGCAAATGGCGCGGCCTGC
>JASHVE010000242.1 GCA_030039675.1 Acidobacteriaceae bacterium
AGTACGGGCTGGGCGTGGCACGGGCTGTGGCCGGGTTCGACATTGGGCAGACAGTGGTGGTAGCGGCGCAAGCGTGCGTAGCCGTGGAGGCGATGGAAGGAACGGACGCGACCATCGAGCGCGCGGGCCGGCTGATGCAGACGCTGGACGAGACGGCTTCGACCTTAGAACGCAGGCTGACCGTGGTGAAGGTGGCCAAGCCGAATCAGGATATGCGCTTCGATGTGCCGGTGATTGGGATGGCGACGGTGGAGGCGATGATACGTACGGGCGCCAGTTGTCTTTCGATCGAGGCCGGGCGTACGCTCTTATTCGATCGCGAGTCGCTGCTCGAACGTGCCGCGAAGGCGGGCATTGCCATTGTGGCGGCTCCGCGCTGATACTGTTGGCATGGCGAGGCGATTGGCCCTCCGCCTGTATTCTGTGCTCGGCTTCCCGGCATTTCATTCCCGTTTTCGCTGCTCAGGAGGTTTCTCATGAAGAAGTCTGTTCTTATCGCTCTTGCCGCGACACTCGCGGTTGCGGCGCCGTCTGCCGTGCTGATGGCCGAAGACACCATGCCCCAGGTAGGCCAGGCTGCTCCTGGGTTCAGCCTTCCCTCGCAGGACGGCGCTCCGATCTCGCTCGATCAGTACCGCGGCAAGTGGGTGGTGCTTTACTTCTACCCCAAGGACATGACCACGGGCTGCACGATCGAGGCACACAAGTTCCAGGATGCGCAGGGCGACTTTGCGGCCAAGAACGCGGTCATCCTGGGCGTAAGCGTGGACTCTACGGACAGCCACAAGCAGTTCTGCGCCAAGGATGGGCTGACCTTCCATCTGCTCTCCGACACGAACCACACGGTGGTGAGCGAGTATGGCTCACTGGGCGAGCACAATGGCGTGAGCATGGCGAACCGGAACACCTTCCTGATCGACCCGGACGGCAAGATTGCGCAGGTGTGGACCAAAGTGAACCCGGCCACGGCAGCTTCTGACGTGCTGGCTGCGATTCCGGGAGGAACTGCGTCCCCGGCAACACCCAGCGGACCTTCCGGCGCGGCGAAGTAAAGACGACCGACGGCATCGGCTCCGCCGCCCAACCTATCGCGATCTGAAGACGCAAACAGTCCAAATTGCGGCCCCTATCCTGCACGCGAGGGCATCTCCGAGATAAAGCTCTCGTCGGTACCCCAGTCTGCTCCAAGGAGAATTCATGCCGACAGAACTTGCACGGTGGTTCAGCGCCGAGCTGGAAGCAGTACATGCTACGCTGCGGGAGGTTCCACCGGAGCTTGCGGATATGCCGTGGCGCCCCGGCGGCTGGACCAGGAAGCAGATCGTGGGCCACATGATGGACTCGGCCGCCAACAACCGGCAACGGTTTGTGCGGGCGGCCATCGAGGGCAAGTACGCGGGGCCCAAGTACGCGCAGGAGGCGTGGGTGGCCGCGCACGGCTATGCGCACCAAGCGTGGGAGACGCTATTGCGCTGGTGGGAGGTACAGCATGAGATTCTTGCTGCGATTGTGGACGAGATTGCCGAAGAACGGCTGGGTAGCCGGTGCGTGGTCGGCGAGGATGCGCCGGTGACATTGCGCTTCCTGATCGAGGACTACATCACCCACCAGAGGTGGCACCTGGCGCAGATTACATCTGGAGCGGCGAGAGATTAGAGCGGTTCCACAGTTGATGTGCCCTTGCCGAAGCTGCGGAAGGTGGCTTTTTCTTGATGAAGAAGCCACTTGAGTTCATGCTTTCGGTCTACAGTAATTCCGAAAATGCTATGGGACCCGGGGCCGGAAACGGCAGGCGCAAAAAAGTCCGCCGAAGCGGACTCTTTTGCTTGCCTTGAACCTTGCTTCCCTACCTCTTTTTCTTCTTCGCAGCCTTCTTCACCGCTTTCTTAGAAGCCTTCTTCGCCGGCTTCTTGGCCGGCGCTTTTTTGGCAGCTTTTTTTGCCGGGGCCTTCTTGGCGGCTTTCTTGGCCGCCTTCTTCACGGCTTTCTTGGCTGCCTTCTTCACGGCCTTTTTGGCGGCCTTCTTGGCAGGAGCTTTCTTGGCGGCCTTCTTGGCAGGAGCCTTTTTCGCGGCTGCCTTCTTGGCGGGGGCTTTCTTTGCGGCCTTCTTCCTGGCGGCCGGTTTAGGCGCGGGTTCTTCCACGACCCCGACGACGATCTCTTCAGCGATCACCTCATCGTCGTCCGATGTGGTGTGTATGCCGGCGGTCTCAATCTCGTCTTCCTCTTCGTCGGCCATGCTGCCGAGTTCATCAGGGTCCAGTTCATCCGGCTCCCCGTTGGGATCGCCGGCACTCATCGCGTACATCTTGAAAACGTCATCCATCCGATTGCCTCCAGCGGCTGGCCGCTGCCCTGGTTTGAGGTGCTTTGCACACATAACGGAAAAGATGGTTCCGATATGTGGTGGTAATTGTAGCTATAGCTTGCACACAAAGACCAGCAAAACACAAGCACGGAATGCGATGGGACGATTTTTTTTACCTCTGCGATGCGCTGTTTGCGAGCTGAGTGCTCTTGTGTGAGGGCCGCTTTTTCGCGCTGGAGGCTTTCTGCGACGATTGCGTGTGCTGTCTCTTAACTGTGGTGCCGTGCTCTCTACTCGCGGATGAGGACGATTTTGCGCGGGTCGATGGATCACCAGCAGCAGAGGATGCATGGCGTCGGCCGCTGCGGCGGCCGCTGGAGGCGCGTTGTACAGGAGCCGGCTCGGCCACGTGCAGATGTCGGCCTGCCTCGACCCGGATGCCGGTGAGGTTGTTCCAGCGGCGTAACTCGGCGAGCGAAACGCCGAAGCGGTCTGCGATGGTGACGAGCGTGTCGCCGCGGCGCACCGTATACAGCCCACGGTGCACGGAGGGAGCAGCCTCAGGAGCCACGGGAACCACCAGGGCGTCGACGCCCTCGAGGTTGCTGGATTCGGCCAGCTGGTTGGCAGAGGCCAGTTCTTCCGTTTGAACGCGATATTCGCGCGCTACCGAAGCCAGCGTGTCGCCGGCCGCAACCACGTGATAGCGCCAGGAGGAGCGCCTGGACTCGGGAATGGCGGCAACCCGCTGATCAAAGAGCGTGGCCGTACCGGCGGGAAGATGCAGATCGAAGGATGCGTCGGGTGGCGTGACCATGCGCAGCAGGCTGGGATTGAGCGCCTCGATCTCATCGACCGGCGCGCCCACAAGGTCCGAAACAAGACGCAGGTCGATGGAATAGTTCACTGTGACGGTATCGGTGAGCACCGGCGGATCGAGCGTGACCTCATCAAATCCATACTGTGTGGGATGGTTGGCGATAATGATGGCGGCCAGAATCTCGGGCACGTAATTCTGGGTTTCGCCGGGCAGGTTGTGGCGCCTGTAGAGCTCCCAGAAGTCGGCGTAGCCGGTCTTTTCCACGGCGCGCTGCACATTGCCAGCACCCCAGTCGTAAGCAGCCATGGCCAGGTACCAGTCGCCTAGCTGGTTGTAGAGAAACTTCATGTAGCGGGCATAAGCGCGGGTGGATTTTTCGGGATCGAAGCGCTCGTCGACGTAGCTGTTGCGGGTGAGGCCGTAGTCGCCGTAGGGCATGAACTGCCAGATGCCACCGGCATGAGAGCCGCGATTGACGGCCCGCGGCTGAAAGCCGGACTCCGCCACGGCTAGATAGATCAGGTCTTGCGGCACGCCTTCATCCGCCATGACGCGCTGAATCATGGCCCGGTAGCGGCCGGCGCGCTCGAAGGAATGAAGCAGGGTAGCGTGGCCGCGCTGGGAGTAGGCGAAGAAGTTGATGAACGCAGCCACGTACTCGTTCATCACTAGGGGAAGGTCGGACTTGGTGGTGGCCAGATCGGCGGTTGCCTTCGCGACCAGATTCGGATCGACGGCAAAGGTTACGTCGCTGGCGGCCTCGGCCGGTGTCGCTTCCACTTGGGGCGCGAAGCCGTTACCCTGCTTGAGCGCCTCGGTTTCCAGGGCGTTGACCTTGTCGACGATGTGATCGAACTCGTCAGAGAGCTGCGAATTGCCGCGGATATCGATGCCACTCGAGAGCATGAGGTCGACGGCGCGATCGAACTGGACCTTGGCCTCCGGCAGCATTCCCTTGCGGTAATCAGCCTCACCACTGGCGTAGGCTGCTTCGACCTGCTGGATAAGCTGGAGCACGCGCTGCTGTTCCGCACTTGAGGTTGCGGGCTGTGGCTCCGGAGCAGCGGCCTGGGGCTGCGATGCGGCAGGTGCGGTTACGGCAGGAGCAGTGGCCTGCAGCGGCCGGCTCGCGCGTGCGCTCTTGGCGGGAGATGGGCCACAGCCTGCCAGTGAAAGGACCGGCACGGACAAAGCAGACAGCAAGCCCAAAAAGGCGAAACGACTCCAACTCATACGCATGCAAAGACGCAAACGACCGGCTAGGCGTGAGACCACTATGCCGATGATAAGCTATGCCATGGAGGCCTGCGCGCAGAAATGCCGTAACTCCTTTATTTTCCGACCCAAATGGACGCACGTTTTCTTCGTAATTTCGCCATCATTGCGCACATCGACCACGGCAAGTCGACGCTCAGCGACCGTCTGCTGGAGCTAACCGGTGCGCTGAGCGACCGCGAGATGCAGGCGCAGGTGTTGGACGCGATGGA
>JASHVE010000243.1 GCA_030039675.1 Acidobacteriaceae bacterium
CCTGATCCGCGTCGGCCGCGGTATCATCTGCGGCCGACGGCGAACTGCGGCCCTTTCTGGGTATGTTTCCTGTTGCTTTCCAAATGGAGATGCGGCAATCTTCTGTTGGAAACCAAAAGGATAGTGTGGCATGAAGCAGGAGACAGACGTGAAGCAGGGAACCCTGGCGCTGATGGCGCTGAAGACGCTTGAGGTTCTTGGCCCATTGCACGGATACGGAACCGCGCGGCGAATCGAGCAGATCAGCATCACATAAGTAATGGCATGAGAAATGGGCGTGCCGCCAATCTTTAGTATGCCGGCCGAACCTGATGCCATCCAAATCCGAATGGCAATCGATCAATGAAATGAAAAGATCATCGATGAACAGACTATCGACGTGAAGATTGCTGATTACTGCGGCGCATTCGATAAGCTCGAAATTACTGGCCTGAACCCTCAGAGGACACTGCGTTCCGCGAGGCAATCCTCACATCCGACAATTCCAGAGGGCTTGATAGTCCTGTTTTCTCTTGGTACGCCTTCGAGCAGTTCCCGAATTAACGTCGACTTTTTGAGCACCGTGCAAGGTAGCCTTTTCTTGAGGAAAAGGCCACTTTGCAGCAGTGTCTTCGGGATATAGCAACTGTGAAACCGCTGTAAACATCTTCCTTCGGTATACACAAATTCGGGAACTGCCTTAATCGGGTGCAGCAAAATCAATCTCCTGCATTGCACCGCGGAAGGAGCTTTGGCAAGGTCTGTGCGCTGATTCATAGACAGAGGGTTGTGAACTTCGATTACCAGCCCATTTGGCGCATGCGCTCAAGGATGATCGCGGTGTACCTGTTCATGCGCTCGGGCCGGCGTTTCAGGGGAGCTGGCAAAATCGCGGCGAGCCGCGCAGCCTGTTGCTGGCCGATATTCCGGGCCGACGTTCGGTAGTAGTAAAGACACGCCGACTCTGCTCCGTAAACACCTGGGCCCCACTCGATCACGTTGAGGTAGATCTCCAGAATGCGCCGCTTGCCAAGGACGAGTTCGGCCACCGGCACCAGCGTGAACTCTGCAACCTTGCGGAGCACGGAGCGGCCCGTTCCGAAGAACAGGTTCTTTACGAGCTGCTGCGTAATGGTGGAAGCTCCGCGCGTGCGGCCGCCTTCCATATCCTCGTCGGCAGCGATCTGGATCTGGTGCCAATCGAACCCATGGTGCTGGTAGAAGCGCGCATCCTCCGCGGCGATTACAGCGTGCTGGAGATCAGGCGAGATCTGGCTGAGCGGAATGAACGTGTAGCGTTCGTGATACGGCGTGCGGTGAATCCAGGCCTGGAGGCGGCGCTCAATGTGTACCGCGGTTGTCGGCGGATCGATCCACCGGGCGGCAAGAAGAAGCAGTGCGGCGAGCAACCAAAGACCTGCAACACCGAAGCCAAACCATCGAACGAAGGACCAGAGGAAGGCCTTTCGGCGCGGTCTGCTGAGTTGCGGGTGTGGCGCGGCAGTCACATTTCAGAATAATGGCCGGGGCTGCATGTGTGTGCGTATTTCGAGCAGCCATACTGGCCAAGCCAAATCGATAACGAGTCATCGTGGCGGTGTGCTAACTTATGCGAGAGAAATAATCGCCAGTGCGCTCGAATGCGCAGCGGGGCTTGCAAAAAGATGATTCGCAGTCATTGCCGTGAAGAAGTGTTGAACTCACTGCAAAAAAGTCCAGGCGCTGCCCGCCGCGCTTGTTGTCGGCTCGTGCGCGCTCTGCAGGCGCTCGTGACGATCGCGGCAGGCGCTCCACTTATCGGTTCTCCGCATATACACGCGCAGCCCGCGCATCCGATGCCGCGCCTGGTTCGCGAGCATGGAGCGACGCAGATTGTTGTCGACGGAAAGCCATTTCTGGTTCGCGGGGGAGAACTGGAAAATTCTTCAGCTTCGAGCCTTGCGTATCTCGACACGATCTGGCCGAAGGTTGTGGCGATGCACTTCAACACGGTCCTGGCGCCCGTCTACTGGCAGCTGATCGAGCCGCGCGAGGGTAACTTCGACTTCAAAACAGTCGACGGCCTCATCGATGGAGCACGAAACCATAACGTGAAGCTGGTTCTGCTCTGGTTTGGGACCTGGAAGAACAGCATGTCCTCCTATGTTCCCGACTGGGTGAAGGGGGATGAGGCGCGCTTTCCCAGGGCAGCGCGGTCTGACGGCAGTGGAATGGAGATCCTCTCGGCATTGAGCCCGAACACGCTCGAGGCCGACTCCAGGGCATTCGCCGCGCTGATGAAGCATCTCAAGGAGATCGATTCCGCGGAGCACACCGTTATTCTGGTGCAGGTGGAAAATGAAGTGGGCATGATCCCGGAGGCGCGCGATCATGGAGCGCTTGCCAACACTGCCTTCCTGTCTCCGGTTCCGGCCGCGCTGACGGACTATCTGGCAAAGCACCGCGACACTCTTGCCCCGCAACTCAAGCAGGCGTGGGAATCGCACGGCGCGAAGACCGGCGCCAACTGGGCGGACACGTTCGGTGCCGGCTCCATGACCGACGAGTTGTTTACAGCGTGGACCGAAGGGCACTTTACCGGAGAGGTCGCAGCCCGCGGCAAGGCCGTTTATCCGCTCCCGATGAATGTGAATGCCGCACTGGTGCGGCCGGGCAGATTGCCGGGGCAGTATCCGAGCGGCGGCCCGCTGCCGCATCTGTTCGACATCTGGCACGCTGCGGCACCCGCCATCGATTTTCTCTCTCCCGATCTGTATTTTCCGAACTTCGTGGAGTGGGCGACGCAATATGTGCGGCCCGACAATCCGCTCTTTATTCCCGAGACCGGCCGAGTGAATGCCGCGGAGATGTCGGCCAACGCACTCTATGCCTACGCGCAGCTCAATGCGATGGGTTTTTCCGTGTATGCTCCGGAGTTCCTGAAGCCTGAAGAGCAGCAGACGCTGGGCGAGGGTTACGATCTGATCCGGCAGCTTACTCCGTACATTCTTGCGAACCAGGGCACTGCAAAGATGGTGGGGGTCCGCGCTCCGTCGCAGTTCGATGGAACCGTCGATCTGAATCCGCAGCAGTTCACGCTGGGCAATTACACGTTCGACGTTCACTTCAAAGAGCCGGCGCCAATATCTGTCGGAGCAAGGGCGGAAACCGAGATGCCGGGAGCTCACGGCGGTCTCATCATCCAGCTCGATTCCGATGAATTTCTGGTGGCGGGTACGGGGATGATTATCACATTCGGCGTCTCTGGAACGGAGAAGGCCTTTGCGGGCATCGATTCCATCTGGGAGGGCAGCTTTGTGAACGGCGCCTGGGTTCCGGGAAGAAACCTGAACGGCGACGACGACAATCAGGGGCGCTATCTTCGCATGCAGGCAGGCAAATTTACGATGCGGCGCGTCCGCTTGTATCAATACCACTGAGCAGGCCGGATCATCGCGGTCAACTCTGCGCCGGCGGCTCCGCAGGATAGATTCCGGTTTCCACGTCGCACGTAGCCTGCAGAATATTCTCGGGCCGGCCGAGATCGCGCCAGTAGGCATCGTTAGCGCGGTAGCCCAGGATCGTTTCTCCCTTTGCCGCCAGTCGCGCGTAGGCATCGATGATGGAAAATGCGCCGTTCTCATTCAGCTCAGCAAAGATGCGCGGAGAGAGCACGTGAACGCCGGAAAACGCAAGAGATTCGCATCCTACTGCCGGCTGCGCTGACTCTGCGGCACGGCCTTGAAACAGTGCCCGCTCATCGAAGAGCAGGGGCCGCGACGTGCGCCGGTTCTGCACGGCCAGCGTGGCCAGCGCGCCGCGCTCGGCGTGAAATTCCGCCATCCGCGCGAGGTCAATGGTGCTCAGAACATCGACGTTGTGCAGCAGGAATGGCTTTCTCACGTCTACGCCGGATTCGAGAAAAAACCACGCGGCCTGTTTGAGACCTCCGCCGGTGTCGAGCAGGATTTCTTCGCGCGATACTTCGATGCGCATGCCGAAGTTGCGATGCGTTTCAAGATATTCAAGCATCTTATCGGCGAAGTGGTGCACGTTGACGATCACTTCACGGATGCCGAAAGCGCGCAATCGGGCGAGTGTGATCTCAAGCAGCGTGCGGCCTGCAACTTCGACCAGCGCTTTAGGGCGGTCATTGGTGAGAGGCCGCAACCGGGTACCCAGGCCGGCGGCGAGGATCATCGCTTTCATCGAGCGGCGCGCTCCAGAGCGGCCCACTTCTCGAGCTCGACATGGCGAACCACGACCTCGATATCTGCTGTGCTGCGCAAATGCTTCGCCAGCTGCTCGGCCAGAAAGACAGAGCGATGCTGGCCGCCCGTGCAGCCGAACGAGACCATCAGGTTGGAGAAGCCGCGGTGCTGGTAGGTACTCACGCTGGCGTCGACTAGCGAGAAGACGCTGGCGAGAAACTGGTGCACGCTCTCTTCGCGGCTGAGATACTCAATCACTGCGGCGTCTTTGCCGGTGAGGACGCGGAACCGCTCTTCGCGGCCCGGGTTTGGCAGGCTGCGCGCATCGAAGACGAATCCGCCGCCGTTGCCGGAAGCGTCGACCGGCGCCTCGCGATGGAACGAGAAGCTGAAGATGTGCACGGTGAGAGTGGCACCGGAAGTCGAGACGTTGCGCAGTTTCTGCGACTCCGAGCAGGCCGCGAGCGCGTCGAGCAGCGCGGGCAGCGCGATGGGCAGCCGGGCGTGCGACGCCAGCCAGCGCAGATTCTTGAGCGCGTAGGGTACTGATTGCAGGAAGTGCGGCTTGCGCTCGTAAAAGCCGCGGAAGCCGTAGGCGCCGAGTGCCTGCAGAATCCGAACGTAGACATATGCGTAGTAATGTTCGGTGAACGCCGCACGGTCCACCGGGATGAAGCCAGAGAGACAGTCGAGATAGTAGTCGAATAACTGCTGGCGCAGCTCCGGTGGCAGGTTGGCCTTGGCGTCGTAGAGCAGCGAGGCGATGTCGTATTGCAGCGCGCCCTTGCGGCCGCCCTGGTAATCGAGAAAGAAGGGTTGGCCGTCGCGCAGCATTACGTTGCGCGACTGAAAATCGCGGTAGAGAAAGTAATCGTGGCTGGCGTTCAGAAGAAACTTCGTCAGGCGGCTGAAATCGTCTTCGAGAGCCTGCTCGTTGAAGGGCACGCCGGCAAGCCGCAGAAAATAGTACTTGAAGTAGTTCAGGTCCCA
>JASHVE010000244.1 GCA_030039675.1 Acidobacteriaceae bacterium
TGATATGCCACCTTCTGAAGCTCCGTCAAGGGCACGTAAGCTGTGGAACCGCTCTAAGTCTCGGACCGCATGATTTCGTCCTTTTGGAGTTCGTGGCGTCCCACCCTTTCGCCAGAAAAAAGGCGAAAGGATGGGGCACGGAGAAGGTACATGAACAAGCGGTCGGAGGCCTAGAGCCTGTTATTAACTTTCCCGTGGGCAGCGTTGCGAGCGAAAATCGGGCCAGACGAGGCGAAGGCCGAAGGCTTTGGCGGTTCCAAGGTCGAGGCCGACAACGAAGTATGGACCGATTTGCGCCGCAACCCTTCGGGCTGGGGCCAATTTTTCCGATTTCGTTGTCGCTCGTCGCTAGCAGACACCCGGTATGCGTCACTCCTCGCTCCTAGAACTCGAAAAAATTGCCTCCCAGCGCCGCCCGCGCGAAAGTTAATAACAGGCTCTAGATGTGGCAGCTGGTCAGTCCGCGCTTTTCTAGATAGCGCTGGTGATAGTCTTCTGCGCGCCAGAAGGTCTGCGCCTGCTCAACCTCGGTGACGATGCGCTTGGGCTTGAAGACGCCCTCAGCGGTCAACTGCTCGATCTTGGTGCGGGCCTGCTGCTCCTGTTCAGGCGAGTGATAGAAGATGACCGATCGGTACTGCGTGCCCCAGTCGGGGCCCTGACGGTTGCGCGTGGTGGGGTCGTGCAGCGCGAAGAAGGCTTCGAGCAGCTGCTCATAGCTGATGTGTTCGGGATCGAAATCCAGCTCGACAACCTCGGCGTGGCCGGTCTGGTCAGTGCATACGTCCTTGTAGCTGGGCTGGTCGAGGTTCCCGCCTTCGTAACCGACGGCGGTTGCGGTCACGCCTGGAATGGCTGCGAAGGCCGCTTCTACACCCCAGAAGCATCCTGCGCCAAATGTGGCTTTTTCGGTGTTCATGGTTGTAATGATGCGCGAAAGAGTGGCGGGGCTACAAACAAGGACCGGAAAAGCTTACCCGCACCGGGGTGTGGGGGTGCCACAGCAATGAACGGATTGGCTCGTGATTGCAGAGGGTTCGCTATGCCTGGGGCTGGGGCGCGGGAGCGGGCTGGAGCGCGAGCGTGAGGACAGTGATGTCGTCCTGCTGGCCGAAGGCCTGAGCCTGCCGCGCGATGACTCGGGAGATTGCGCGGCGATGGTGCGGGCGCGGTCAAAACCGAATAACTCGCCGCGGCGCGGCCTGCACATGGATTGCAGGCGCAAGCCAGGCGGCGAGGATGAGAAGACTGCTGAGGCATCCGCTCGCGTCCGAGGGCGGCCTCCACTGCGGGGGATAGCTGACTCGCAGCTTGACACAGGAGATCTGTATCCGCAAGGATTTCCGGTTCCGACAGGCGCGGAAGTCAGTAGCCGAGGTGCTTCTGGACGATGTTGGCGAGGGGTTCGTCGTTGCGGAAGCGGTCGTATTGCTTGAGGAAGAAGTGCATGGCGTCGTTGAGCCAGTCCTTGGTGTGGTCGGCGCAGTGGGGGGAGATGAAGACGTTCTCGAGCTTCCAGATGGGATCGCCAGGAGGAATCGGTTCGTGCTCGAAGACATCGAGCGCGGCGCCGCGAATCTTCTTCGCGATAAGCGCGCGGACGAGGACGGGCTGGTCGACGACCGGGCCGCGGCCGACATTGATGAGAACAGCGCTGGATTTCATGGCCGCCAGCGCGGCGGTGGAGATCATGTGGCGGGTCTCAGGCGTGAGCGGGGCGGCAACGACAACGTAGTCGCAGAGGCTGAGCATGTCTTCGAGCTCGGCGGGCTTGAAGAAGAGGTCAATCAAGGGATCGGCGAGGTCAGGGGCGTGGCGCTTGAGGGCGAGCACGCGCATACCCATGGCGTGGACGCGGGTGGCGACGGCGCGCCCGATATCGCCGTAACCGACGATGCCTACGGTGCGGCCGGCGATCTCTTCGACGTCAAATTGCTCCCAGCGGCCGGCCTGCTGGTTGCGAGTCATGCGGTGGAAATCCTTGGCGAAGTAGAGAATCGCGGCGAGAGCGAACTCACCGAGCGAGGCGCTGAAGACGCCGGTGCCGTTGGTGAGCGGGACGTCACTATCGACGAGCTCGGGGAAAAGCAGGTTGTCTAGACCGGCTGCACGGGAGTGGACCCAGCGCACATGCGGACCGGCCAGAAAAACGGAACGAAGCAGGTCGCGCGAGCCGGACCAGTGGAAGATGACCGCTGCCTCCTGGGCCTTGGGAGCGAATTCGGCGACGGCCTTCCCGGTCACATGCGGGATCGAATTCAATAAGGCGAGCTGCGGATCGTCTTTCGCAGCCAACACGAACACTAGAGGTGAATCGCTCATCGTGGGCCCGTCGCTTCTTTAGATTTCGCTGAGGCAGCTCCTTGCGGAGCGCAGTCTACAGTATCGCGCAGAGCCTTATGCCGACAAAGGCGGCTCTCCCTAAGATTCCGGGTGGTGATTGCGCGTCGATTCCTCGGCAAGTTTCTGCATGAGGCGGACGATTTGCTGGCTGGTCTGGTCGTTGCGCGACCGGAATTCGATGCCCATGGACTGGTCGGGACGGATATTGCGGATGGCTCCCGACACGCGGACCGAGTATCCGTACAGAGAGAAGCTTACTTCGATCACATCGCCTGCGCGGAGAGTGCCGGGGTTGTCAGGGCGAACGAGACAACCGGAGATGCTCAGATCGACAAGGGTACCGGGGATCCATCTCTGCGTGATGAGATCGTAGAGTGTGACGCTGCCATTGCAGGCATATCGCCAACTACGCCGCTGCTCGCGGCCCGATATTGCGACCTCTTGCCCCATCCGCTTTCTGTCGACCCATGCTCCCTGAAGTTTCTCTCGGGCCCTTTTGCTTTCACACCAGCGTCCGGCCCAAACCGCAAGGGATCGGGGAGAAGAGCTTCGGCTGCCAACCGGATTGCCTCTTTCTACAGCTTATACCGTGCTGGTGGAATAGCTATTGCCTGAATGGGTTATCCCGAGCGGTTCCAGAGTTTACTTGCCCTTGCCGGAACCACGGAAGGCGGCATTTTCTAAAGAAAATGCCACCTTGCAACGGTAGCCTCAGGACATAGCAACTGTGAAACCGCTGTAGCGAAGGCAGTGTGCCGATGCAAGGCGATACTTCCGATAGATGCCAACCGATTGGACGCGTCACGGCTCTCATTCGGCAGCGTCCAAACCGGACTCGCCTGGATGGTAGGTGCGCTCGATGTGGCCTTTGAGCTCGTCGGGATAGAAGTAGATGTCGCGCAGATTGCCGGAGGCATAGCGCGCGGCTTCGTCATCGAAATGTTTCGATTGTGAATGGCCGCTTTCGCCGCCTGCTGTAATACCTTTGGCGCGTACCCGGTCGCCGAACTCGACGACGGCGACAAAGCTGTTGCCGCTCGCGCCGTACCAGCATTTGGTGCCGGGATATTGCCGCGCAGCAAAGGAGGCGAGTGAGCCCCAGAGCGAAGCGGTGAACGGCACGGGAATGCTGGGGCCGGAGTCGTTGAAGGGCTGCGCGGTGTCTGCAGTCATGCGCTGGAAGCGGTTGATCGTACCCCAGGGTGTGTGCCAGGAGCCGAAGTCGGCTGCGAGCTTGTCAGAGGCTGCGGCGAGGGCTGTGAGCAGAGCGTCTGCGGGGAGCTTCGTTGCGACCCATTCCTCGCTGGGGACGAGAGCGTCGTGTGCGGGGCGGGCTACGGACTTCATGAGTTCCGTGCCCCAGTAGACGGCGAGCGAGGTGGCCTCGGAATCGGCGCTCCAGCGGTCGCCCCAGGAACGCAGGAGCGCGATCTGCCCGGCGAGACGCGGCGTGAGCGGAGCATCGGCGGGGAGGGCGTCGTACGCAGCGAGAAGCGCGGGGATGGTGCGCGCGAACCAGGGCAGATAGGGGTCGAAGGCCGCCTGGATGAGGTTGTCGAGCGTGAAGTCGCGGCGCGGCACGCCATCGGGAGCGAGGACGCGCATGGCATGCAGGCCGCGCGCGGATTCGATACCGCGCTCGACATAGGCGGGGTAATCAGCCTTGCGCAGCGAGCTTGCGCCCGCGCCGTTCCATGGAGAATCGTTCACGTTGAAGAGATAGCCGCTCGACGGGTTGAGCAGATGGGGCACTTGGTCGACGGTCATCAGGCCGTTCCAGTTGGTGGCCGGATCGCTGCCATCGACGGGCCGGGTGTAATCAAAGCGCGTGTCGCGGATGGGAATGAAATCGCCGTGCCAGTAGGCGATGTCGCCGTCGGCGTCGGCAAAGACCGTGTTGTTCGAAGAGTTGGCGCGCAGCTCCATGGTCTTTTTGTATTCGGCGTAGGTGCGAGCCTTGGTGCGCAAGTAGCTTTGCTCGAGGGCGGGCACGGGGGTGTTCATGAGCTGGATAGTGACCCAGCGGTCGCCGTCCTGGCGAATCACCGGCCCGTGGAGGGTATAGAGAGCCTTGAAGGTGCGCGACGCCGGGCCCTGCGGCGTTTTGTATTGGAGCGTGATTTGCTTCGTGATGAAGGGCCGCTGCTCGTTGCCGTAGACATAACTCAGGTTGCCGTTGTGGCGGACGACTTTCTCGAGATATTGATCTACCGCATCGACGTTGCTCGAAGTGTGCATCCAGCCGGCGCGGTCGTTAAAGCCCTGGTAGACGAAGAACTGGCCCCAGGTCACCGCTCCGTACGCATCGAGGCCTTCGTCGCTGGCCATTTGCAGCTCGCTGCGAAAAAAGAAAGAGGTATGTGGGTTGATGAGCAGGAGCGCGTGGTGATCGACGGTGTTGCCGGGCGCGATGGCGAAGCCGTTGGAGCCACCCGGCTCCGGTTCCTGCAAAGACTGGCTTGGGCGCTCCATTGCGGCCCGCTCTGCGCGGCCTACCGTCATCGCGGGCGCGGTGGGAGTATCGTAGAAGGCCTGCAGCGGTTTCAGCTCCACGCGTTCGATGTCGCCGCCGATGCTGCCTTCGGTAAAGGAGAGCGCCATCCAAGGCTCAAAGCGCGTGAGCACCTTCGGCTTTGTTTCCGGATGTTCGAAGAGATAGAAGTTGATGCCGTCGGCCCATGCGTCCATGAGACGTTTGAGCCAGTCGGGGCCGGCGGCGTAGTCGCGCTGGAGTTCGGCCGGATCGATGAAGAGCCGCTGGCGCAGATCCTGCCAGAGAGCGCTTTCGCCTTCGGTTTCTGCGGTGCGTCCGAGCGAGGTGAGATAGTTGGTCTCGACACGGTTGAAGTCATCTTCGCATTGCGCGTAGATCATGCCGAAGACTGCATCGGCATCGCTCGTGCCGTGTACGTGGGCGATGCCCCAGTCGTCGCGGATGATGGTGACGCGGGCGGCTTCGGCCTTCCAACGGGCCGGATCAGACGCAGCGGGGCTCTCGGCTTGAACAAGCGCCGCGCTCAAGATGATGCCAACGCTTGTGAGCCAAAGTCCTCGCCGCAAAGCATTCTCGTTGCCCAATGACAGCTCCAATTTTTCAAAAATAGCATTCAAAATCGTGTTCGCCCAAACCGTCTGACTTCGGTGATGCGTGAAATGCAACACGGTGGATGGTAGAGTGATCCGTATCGCCAAAAGAGGAACGCCATCACATGAGCATCAGCAAAGCGTGTGTCCTTGCCGCAGCCCTGTATCTCGGATTCGGATTGACAGCGCGCGCGCAGATGGCCGGCGATGCGCCATCGAGCGCGGACAAGGATCTGCTGGAGGTGACGATTCCGCAGCTCGAAGCATTTTATCGCGAGCACAAGTACACGGTGACCCAGGTGGTGCAGTGGTATCTCGACCGCATCGGGCGGTATAACGGCATCTATGCGGCACTGGAGAAGGTGGATGCGCAGGGTGCGCTGGCCACGGCTGCGCGCGAAGATGCGGAGGCGCAGGCGGGCGGCAGCGGGTTTCCGCGCGGGCCGCTGTGGGGCGTGCCCATCGTGATTAAAGAAAACACCAGTGTGCAAGGGCTGGTGACGAGCGATGGATGGCAGGGATATGTGATTCCGGGGCACGAGCTGGTGGCGCCGCGCGATGCGACGATCGTGGTAAAGCTGCGCGCGGCGGGGGCGGTGATTCTGGGCAAGACGAATATGCCGGACTTTGCCGCGAGCGACACGAACCGGAGCACGGCGTATGGACGCACGGGCAACGCGTATGACGTGCGCTTCAGTCCAGGGGGGTCTTCGGGCGGGACGGTGACGGCGGTGACGGCGAACCTCGCGCTGCTGGGCAACGGCACGGATACAGGCAACTCGATTCGGATGCCGGCGTCGACCAGCGCGGTGGTGGGCGTGTTTCCCACGCGGGGGTTGGTGAGTATCGCAGGCATTGCTCCGCTGGACTGGCTGCTCGACAACACGGGGCCCATTGCGCGCGATGTAACAGACGCGGCGATTGCGCTGGGCGTGATGGCCGGCGAGGATCCGGGCGATCCCGCGACGATTGGGTCGGCGACGAAGGCGCAGCCTGAACCGTATACGCAGTACCTGCGCGCCGATGCGCTCAAGGGGAAACGGTTCGGTGTACCGGCCTGCATTCTCGACGGAGCGGGGATTCCGTTCCAGGGCAGTCCCGCGGCCGAGACCGATGCGCAGGTGGCGGCTGACCGCGAGGCGGCGCGGGTATCTTTGCAGCCAGAGACGCGCGCGGCGTTCTTGCGCGCGGTAGAGGCGCTGCGTGCTGCGGGCGCGACGGTGGTGTTTGACGATTCAATTCTGCCGGAGAATTTTGCGGCGACGGTGTCGCGCGTGGGCACGCTGGCGTACATCAGGGAGGGGACGGAGAAGTTTCTTGCCGCGTGTGGGCCGGCGGAGTACCACTCGGCGGAAGAGTATGAGAGGGCCGTTGGCGCGCCGCTGCCACCAACGATCATCGGCGGGGACAAACCGGGAACGGTGCCGAACGATACGCGGCCAGTGGTGCAGCAGGCAACGTTCGAGAACAATCCGCAGGCGGAGGCGGATGTGCTGGAACCGCGGCGGAAGGCGCTGGAGATCTATAATTCGACGCTCGACCGGCTGCACCTCGACGGGTATGTGTATCCTGCGGCGCAGATGCCTCCGCCGGATGAGACGATGCCGCAAGATGGCGAGATCAGCGGCGGGCCTCACAGCGACACGGGATGGGTAAATATGATCGGCGTGCCGGCTGTAGTGGTGCCGGCGGGGTTTTATGCGAATGGGTTGCCCTTCGGGCTGGAGATTGCGGCACGGCCGTGGCACGACGGCGACCTGCTGGGATGGGCGTATGCCTTCGAACAGGCAACGCACTGGAGGAAGCCGCCGGTGCTGGTGGATAGAGGATTGATTCCGGTTGGCGGGCCGCCAGCCGAGCGGAAGTAGCGTCGGGGGCTCTTCCACTCAGCAAGGCTTGGCGAGGCTCCACAGGGCGATTTACGCCGCGACGTAAAGAGTTTTCTCTTCGGCCGCGGGGTTATTCCAGCCTTCAGGGGGTAAAACCCGCTCCTCGACCTGCGGTGGTCCCCAGGCGCCTTTCTCATAGGTGTTGACGGCCGTGTCAGCCTTCAACACGGGATCGACGATGCGCCAGGCTTCTTCCACGTAGTCCTGGCGGGCAAAGTGGCTGGCATCGCCGGCCATGGCATCGCCGAGCAGACGTTCGTAGGCTTCCATCTCTTCGGGGTTGGGACGGCGGCTGGCGATCATCTCCACTGGAAGGCAGTCCATCGACTCGTCCGGCGACATGACCGTGGCGCCTACGGCAATCGTCATCTCCGGACTGATGCGGAACCGGAGATAGTTTCGGCTCTGGGCGCATCCTCCAAAGGCGGTGGGCGGCCTGTGGAACCGGGCGAGCACCTCGGTGCAGGTAACGGGCAGGTTCTTGCCCGCACGGATGTAAAAGGGGACGCCGCGCCAGCGCCAGGAATCGACTTCCAATCGCAGCGCGGCAAAGGTCTCGGTGGTTGAGTGGGGATCTACGCCGTTCTCCTGGCAATATCCGCGGAACTGCCCGCGAACAAGGTTCATTTCATCGAGCGGAGGAATCGCCTTGAGGACCTTCACCTTCTCGTCGCGGATGGTCTCGCTGTCCAGGCGGACGGGCGGCTCCATGGCGAGATTGCACAGGATCTGGAAGAGGTGGTTTTGGATCACGTCGCGGATGGCCCCGGTGCGATCGTAAAAAGCACCCCGCCCTTCGACGCCGAAGGATTCCGCCATGGTGATCTGCACGCTTTCGATGTAGTTCCGGTTCCAGAACGGCTCCATCAGCGCGTTCGCAAACCGGAAGGTCACAACATTGTTCACCGGCCGCTTGCCGAGATAGTGATCGATGCGAAAGATCGCCGACTCAGAAAAGACGCTGTGCAGAATCCGGTTGAGTTCCTGGGCTGAGGCGAGATCGTGTCCGAAAGGTTTTTCGACGACCACGCGCGCGCCATCGCAGCCCGGAGCAGCCACACAGCCTGCCTTTGCCAGTTGAGCAATGACGGTTTCAAACAGGACGGGAGGGATGGCGAGGTAGTGGGTGGGCCGCTGCGCCGGACCGAGCTCGTGTTTAATCGTCTGAAAAGTTGCAGGGTCCTGGTAGTCGCCGTCGACATAGCGCAACTGGCGGCTCAGCTTGTCGAACGCTTCGCGGTCGAGCCCTCCGTGTTTTTCAAGACTGTCTTTCGCACGGGCGCGGAGGTTTTCGAGATTCCATCCTGATTTGGCTACGCCCACGATGGGCACAGTCAGATGACCGCGCCGGATCATGGCCTGCAGGGCTGGGAAGATCTTTTTGTAGGCCAAGTCGCCGGTTGCGCCAAAAAAGACGAGCGCGTCGGAGTGGAGATCGCTCATGAGTATCCTCTCTACGGCACTTTCGGAAATTATGTAGTCCTTTGGAGATTCGTGCCAGGCCGTCGCTCCTTGGGGGTCGCGCTGACTTGAACCCGTGCTTTCGGTCTACAGTATTTCGGAAAATGCTTAAGTGCTGGCCGTTATTTAGGGGCCGATTTTTCGAGATGCCCGCCGAAGGCGAAGCGCATGGCCGACAGCAATTTGTCCTGGTAGTCCGACTCACCGCGGGAAGAGAACCGCTGGTAGAGCGCTGCAGAGAGCACAGGCACGGGCACGGCTTCGTCAATGGCGGCCTTGATGGTCCAGCGGCCCTCGCCGGAGTCTGAGACGTGACCGGAAAATTCGGCGAGATTAGGATCCTTGACCAGGCTGGCGGCGGTGAGGTCCAGCAGCCAGGACGCAACCACGCTGCCGCGGCGCCACACTTCCGCGATCTCTCCTATATTCAGGTCATATTGATACAGCTCAGGACGGCGCAGCGGCGTTGTCTCGGCGTCGGTGGCATGCTCTTGCTTGCCCACGTTGGCGTCGCGCAAAATCCCAAGACCCTCAGCATAGGCGGCCATGATGCCGTATTCGATGCCATTGTGCACCATCTTGACGAAATGGCCGGCGCCGTTGGGCCCGCAATGCAGGTAGCCGCGTTCAGCGGTGCCTTTTTTTTCGTCCCGTCCCGGGGTGCGCAGAATGGTGCCGATTCCCGGCGCCAGGGTGTCAAAGATCGGATCGAGGCGTTTCACCACGTCGTCTTCCCCGCCGATCATCATGCAGTAGCCGCGGTCCAGACCCCAGACGCCTCCGCTCGTACCCACGTCCACATAGTGGATCTGTTTCTTGGCCAGTTCTTTGGCGCGGCGGATGTCGTCTCCGTACCAGGAGTTGCCGCCATCGATCACGATGTCTCCCGGCTGAAGATGCGGCACCAGATCTGCAATGGTTTGATCGACGACCGCCGCAGGCACCATCAGCCAGATCGCCCGGGGCGCGGTCAATTTGCCGGCTAAATCACTGAAGGAAGTACCCCCCGTCGCCTTTTCAGCGACCAGTTCTTGCACAGCTTTCGGCGATACATCAAAAACCGCGCATTGATGGCCGCCACGCAACAGGCGCCTTACCATGTTGGCGCCCATTCTTCCAAGACCGATCATTCCAAGCTGCATGCTGTGTGACTCCTGTAAGTAGCTGAAATTGCGAGACCGGGAAACCTAAATTCGTTCGGTCACTCGAGGTGAAAAAGCGAAGACATACGGCGCATGACGATCACCACCCAGAACACCCGCGCAGCATTACCCGGCTAGTAAGAGTCTGGAATTGGAGGGAAGGTTTCATTTTTGCCCTACCCGATGGTTTGCCGCAGGGCGGTCCGATTGAGGATGCCAATGTGCTCGACCGGGATGGCTCGCGGGCTGACGGCAATCTTGGGCATGGCAGATCCCTCTGACGTAACCCGATTGTATGCCATGCAGGTTGCAGGAAGACTTCTTGAAGAGACGTACCCAGTCTAGTGCTGGTTCTTCATGAAGGTGCGCACGAGGTTCGCGATCTCGTCCGCTTTGGTGTCGAGCGCAAAGTGCCCCGCGTCGAGTACGTGCACTTCGGCGCTCGATACATCTTTGCGATAGCGCTCCGGCTCGCCCAGATCAAACGAGAGATCGTGCTTGCCCCAGATGACGAGGAGTCCTGGCTGCGCCTTTTGCATCCATGCCTGCCAGTTCGGGTAAGACTCGACGTTGGTGCGGTAGTCGTAAAAGAGATCGCTCTGTATCTGCGCCTGGCCGGGGGCGTTGAGGAAGGCGTACTCATCGGCCCAAAGATCGGGATCGTAGAGCTCGACGTTGGGATCGTCGCCGACATGGCGGGTCCTGGTGGTAGCAAGCGAGAGCAGGTTTGTGCGCAGCTTTTCTTCGTAGGCGGACCGATCGGCCCAGAACGCGCGGCGCGTAGTCCAGTTGGCGCCAAGGCCTTCGTTATGCGCCACGGCGTCCTGCACGATGAGAGCCTGCACCCGCCCCGGATGGGCCAACGCCATGCGAAAGCCCACCGGCCCACCATAATCCTGCATGTAAAGCGTGTAACGCGAGAGTCCAAGCGCCTGAGTGAAGTGTCCCATGACAACAGCGATGTGATCGAAGGTGTAGTCGAATTGCTGCGGGTCGGGCCAGTCGCTGTGTCCGAAGCCCGGATAGTCGGGCGCGACCAAGTGGTATTGGTCCGCAAGCCGGGTCAAGAGCGGTTGAAACATCCGCGATGAAGAAGGCAGGCCGTGCAGCAGGAGAAGAACGGGAGCATCTTTCGGTCCGGCCTCCCGATAAAAGATGGAAAGTCCATCGACCTTCACGGTGCGATAGAACACCTGCGGTTCCATTTCATTTTCCTTTTCGGGCTTACGCGCCCAGTGTTGTCGCGATTGCGAGCGCCGCAGTGGCGAGCACCGGCAAACTCGATGCGGCCATGTTTTTGCGAAGCCCAATCGTCTGGTTCACCCGCGTCATGCAACTTCGAAGATGACTTCCAGCTCAATCGGCATTCCCAGCGGAAGGCTGGCCATGCCGAGCACCAGCCGAACGGCCAACTTGTCGCTGCCGAAGACATCGCGAAACAGGTCCGAAACCGCATCGGCGACCCGCGGCTGGTCGAAGAAATCTCCTGAGGTGGCTATGAACACGCCCAGCCGGACGACGCGTGTGATGCGGTCGAGCGAGCCCAGATACTGCCGGGCAGCGGCCAGCGCGCCCAAAGCGGCGGTGCGCGCCGCGTCGCGCCCGGCCTCGGCGTCGAGCTCCTTTCCCAGCCGGCCCAGATATTTGGGTTTGTGGTCTACAACGGGAAGCATCCCGCTCAAAAAGAGCAGATTGCCGGTTTGCGCCGCCTCGACGTATGTGCCGAACGGCGTGGGAGCTGCCGGGAGTTGAATGCCAAGGTCCTGCAACCGCTTCTCCGCGCTCATCGTCTGCGAACCTCCTGCGCTCACCACCGGCCTACGTGCGCACCGCCGTCGACGTGCAGCACCTCCCCGGTGACGAAACGAGCCTCGGTCAAGTACAGAACTGCGTCAGCGATATCCGCGCCCTCAGAGATCGTGCCCATTGGCGAAAGAGTGCGCATGACACTCTCGTCGTCCTTTTCGTGCATCGGCGTGCTGACGACACCAGGTGCCACTGCGTTGAAACGGATGTGCTTTTTGGCGTACTCGCTGGCAAGGCTGATGGTGATCGCATTCAGGCCGCCCTTGGTGATCATCGGAATGGAGGCGGGGACGCCGGCGATGGGGTTATCGGCTAAAGAAGCGGTAATCGTTGTGACGCTGCCGCCTTCCTCCTGTACGAGCATCTGCTTAACGGCGAGCTGCGTAACAAAGATGAAGCCATCAAGATTGACAGAGACAAATTTGTGAAAGTCTTCGACGGTATAGTCGGTGAACGGCTTCGCGGAGAAGATGCCTGCATTATTCACCAGGTGATCGATCGAGCCGAATGTCGAGATCGCGGTTCTGGCGATCTTCTCTGCGGTCGCCTCGCAGCCGATGTCTCCGTCAACGAGCGCGAGGTTAGGGGCCGCCGTAAATTCTCCCCTTGCAAAGGTGAGCGAGTTTGCGACGACGTTATAACCGCGATTGAGAAATGCGTTGACAACGGCCGCCCCTATGCCCCGCGAGGCGCCGGTCACGATGACTGTCTTTCCCATGCTGAACTCCTGATGGTTGAACGGGGTAGACCTTTATGCGGCGCGGGACGAGATATGCCTCTTCTTACGGGGCTCTCCGAAGACACGCACGTTGAGCCGCTGGCGCGCGCGGTAAAGCCTAGCTTTCACAGCGGCTTCGGAGATTTCCAGCTCTCGCGCGACCTCTTTGAGAGAGCATTCGTTGGCCATGTGAATCTGCATCGCCGCACGCAGACTGGGCTCGAGCTTTTGGATTGCGCGCTGCACGTGAAAACACCGCTGGCGTTGATCGCAGATTTGTTCGGGGCTAGGAGAGGAATCGCGAATCTCGAACTGCGGCAGGTCGTCCGCAGTGTCAGAGGAGGCGTCGAAGGACACCTCGGCCCGGGTGCGGCGCTTGCGAAGAATCATCAAAGCGGAATTGATGGCGATCCGCGTGAGCCAGGAGTAGAAACTGGATCGGCCCTCAAAAGTGCGCAGCGACTGGTAGGCTCGCAAAAACGTATCCTGCAACGCGTCTTCTGCGTCTTCCCGGTTTCTGGTGATGCTGACAATGGTGCTGTAAAGATGCTGCGAGTAGCGACCTTGGAGCTCGGCAAATGCGGCGGACGATCCGGCTTGCGCAGCAGAGACGAGCGGCTCCTCGCACAGAGCGCGTTGGCGCTTCACCGCGAAATCCAGAGAGATCTCCTGATGCATGTCGTTCATGGGTGTGCTCCTTGAGCTGGTCTTGCGTGAGAGGTGAAGATCGCAAACTTACCGGCGACTTGCGGGTGTTTGTTCGTTGTGCGTCACTCGTTCTCCGTGCCGAGATCCAGCTGGAAGTGGACGATCATGCTTCCACCACCGGTCCAGAAATTCGACGTCGCACCTTCGCATGACGATCGGCTTGGACTGCCGGACCAACCGATCGATCTGCAGTTGGGCTCTGCGGCACTTGTTGGAGGGATCCGAGTTGTTTGGATTCCGCTGCACACTTGCGATTAAGCCAAAATGGCGGGAATGAATCCATTAGACGAAGGTATCGATTGATACCTTCGTCTAAGCGGATCCGGTGCGCGATCGCTTTGGCTCATACGCAAGGCTTACCAGCGAGTCCGTCACAGACCGCAGGGAGACCACAGACAGGGAGATGCCGCACGGCTTCTTCCGGTGCCACGTGAGATTGCACCAGCAGTGACGGGCCGGCGTGTTTCTCAAAAAAAGATGCCGGCGCGGAATTTGCAGACGTGAATGAAGCCACTCGCCAAGTCATTGCAGCGTGGCCAAGCGAGCTCCAGCGAGGCCGGGTAATCCCAAGACATGAATCTGCCAACGATCTTTCGCAAGTTGTTCATCCACAACGGGCAAAACCAGAATCACGAAGCGCCACGCGGCGGCAGGTCTGAACTGTTGCGGAGTAGAGCGGGCAGAATCGAGGGATCAACATGAGCCATAGCTCGGCAGATGATCCGATGAATCGCTCCTGGTGCCTGGGAGCGCGGATCGAGAGCCGCTGCCCACATTGCCGTCTCAGGATTGTGGCAGGCCTTTTGGGCAGTGTGCGATGATTTTACGCAAATGATTCCCCGGCTCCCGACGCCTCGATTTATCGAGTTTGATATCAAGGCTTTTGACGAGAGAATGCGACTCAGCGCGTGCGCAAATGAATGAGTCAGAGAATATATCCGCGACGCGGATGATCCGCCTTGCTGCGCTCCTGGCCGCTGCCCTCTTCGCGGGAGGCTGTGGCCCCAGGCGCAATCAGCGTCCTGAGGTTCAGATAACGGAAGTTCCACCGGCGGACCCCGGCGGTCCGCAGAAGCTCGATTTCATCGCAGGGTCTGTACACGGCGCTCAGGCCGGCGAACAGATCGTTCTTTACGCGCATAGCGGCGTCTGGTACGTTCAACCTTTCACCAACCAGCCTTTGACGAAGATCTTGCCCGATGGCAGCTGGAGAAACTCAACGCATCTCGGCCTCGAATATGCCGCCTTGCTGGTCGACTCGAGCTATCGCCCCCAGTCGCGCATCAGCGCTCTGCCGAATGTCGGAAACGGCGTGATTGCCATCGCGGTTGCGAAAGGCAGAGCAAAGGTTCCCGTGGTGCAGAAGGTGCTCCATTTCAGTGGTTACGATTGGCTGGTCCGTGCAGCCGGCGGCAATCCGGCAGGCGAACCGGTTGATTATGATCAGGACAATGCCTGGGTGGACGGGAACGGATTCCTGCACCTTCACATGGGGAACCGGAACGGGAGATGGTCGTGTGCGGAGGTGAATCTAACGCGCAGCCTCGGCTATGGAACTTACAGATTCGTCATCCAGGATACGGCACGCTTGAATCCGTCTGCGGTTGTGGGGTTTTATACATGGGATGATCTCCGCTCCGGGGATTTCCGCAACGAGCTCGACATCGAGTTGAGCCGATGGGGTGACCCAAAGAACAAGAACGCGCAATACGTAGTTCAGCCATTCTATGTGGCTGAGAATCTCTACAGATTCGAGGCGCCTCCCGGGATCGTCACGCATACCTTCCGCTGGGAGCCGGGAAAGGCATCGTTTAAATCTGTCCGGGGGACAGGTCTTGAGGCGGGGGCCAGTGCGTTTGGCGAGCACGTCTTCACGTCAGACATCCCCATCCCCGCGAGCGAAACGATTCATATCAACCTTTACGAGTTCCATCACTTGAAGAGTCCGTCGCAACAACCCGCCGAGGTTGTCATTGAGAAGTTCGAGTACTTACCGTAAGAGCGCGAAGCCGTTGCATTGCTCTCTCTGCGCTATTGCGACGATTCTCGCGCTCGCCTGTTGGTCCACGCCGGCGGCGGCGCTCGATCCCACCCGCTCGTTGTCTCAGTTTGTCCACCAGTATTGGGGACCCGAACAGGGCTTTCTCGGCGGTACGATCCACGCGATCTGCAGGTCAAGTGATGGATACCTGTGGATCGGCACAGATCGCGGATTGGTTCGTTTCGATGGATACACATTCGATCTGATCCAGCAGCCGATTCCGGACATGCCGCCGATCGGCACGG
>JASHVE010000245.1 GCA_030039675.1 Acidobacteriaceae bacterium
ATTCCTTCGCAAGGCTCCAGGCTCTTGATCTACGCCACGGCCATGCTCACGCTTGCGCTGCCTCTCGCCGGCCGTGCCGCAGACAAGCCGTTTCTGCCCCCTCCGGCGTCCACTTTGTCCACCATTCCGGGCAACGGCGACGTCAATCCCTACGGCACAGCCTTCGTCCCATTGCTCTCACAGGATCGCGACGGCCATAACTACCTGCAGAACTCCCTGCTCCAGCCCGGTGATCTGCTGGTATCGAACTTCAACAACGCCCAGAACCTGCAGGGTACCGGCACGACCATCCTGCGCGTGGACGCCCATGGCGTCAGGTCGGTCTTCTTTCAGAGCACCGTCCAGTATGCGGGGCTCTCCGCCGCGCTGGGCGTTCTCAGCGATGGCACGGTCCTTGTTGGCAACCTGAAGACGGTAGACGGCACACCCGCGACCGCAACCGCCGGCGCTCTCGAGATCATCAGCAACACCGGCCAGCTGCTGGATGTGATCTCCAATCCGTCGATCGACGGCCCCTGGGGTATGGCTATTCACGAGGGCGACCGCCACGTCGATGTCTACATCTCCAACGTGCTGAACGGAACGATCACCCGTCTTACCTTCGTGCGCAATGGCCAGCCCGGTCTGCAACTCGAAAAGGCCACTGTGATTGCGACTGGCTTGAATCACCGTCCCGACCCGGCGGCCCTCGAGCTCGGCCCATCCGGCCTGCTTTACTCGCCCTGGGACGATGCTCTCTACTTCGCTTCGTCGACCGACAACGCGATCTACAAGATCGAGCATGTCTCCACTGTCGGTACCGATGAGGCCGTTCCGGTGCTTTTCATCCAGGACCTCACGCACCTGCACGGCCCGCTCGATCTCGCCTTCGCGCCTGACGGCCATCTCCTGGTCGCCAACAGTGACGGCAGCAATGCCGATCCCAATCAACCCAGCGAGATCGTGGAATACACCATGGACGGCGCGTTTGCGACTCAATTCTCGATCGATCCGAACAATGGCGGCGCCTTCGGGATCGCCACGCAGCGGACAGGCCTGATTACGCGTCTGGCCGCAGTCGACGACAATACTGTCACCGTCACCGTCTACAGCGAACTCGGTCACTAAACTCCAAGGGCAGCAATTCCCAAGCGTGCCGCTTGCGCGAACCTGCGCGGCGGCCGCTTGCTTTTGGCCTTGCAGTACTCCTCGCAAAACACCTGGGGTCACTGTGTCATCCTCTAAGGAGGACCACGCTCACCCATGGAGCCCGTCACTCACTTCCTCACCGGCGCGTGCATCGGGCGCGCCGGGCTCAATCGCAAAACCGCCTACGCCACGCTGGCCGCGGTGCTGGCCGCCGAAGCTGCTGATCTCGACATTCTGTGGGGGCTCGCCGGGCCGGTTGAGGAACTCAAGTACCATCGCGGCATCACGCACACATTGATCGCAGTGCCCGTCGTGGCCGGCGTAGTGGTGGGTGCGGTGTGGCTCTTGCACCGCTTCAACAAAGCGAGGCGAGGCGAAGACGCATCTCGAACGCCCGCGCCGCTGCGATGGGGATGGCTTTACCTCACCGCGCTCATCGCTGCCCTCAGTCATCTGCTGCTCGACTGGACCAACAACTACGGCCTCCGTCCATTCTTTCCCTTCAATCCCCGATGGTACGCAGGCAGCTTCGTCTTTATCGCCGAGCCGGTGCTGTGGGCGCTGTTTTTTCTGGCTTTGGTTACGCCGTGGTTATTGGGCCTGGCAGACCGCGAGATCGGCGCGCGGCGCAAACCGTTTCGAGGGCAAAGTTGGGCCATCTTCGCGCTTACGGGCATGGTGGTGTTATGGTGCTGGCGCTGGGGCGAACACGCGCAGGCGGTGGCAATGCTCCAAAATACCCAGGTCGCTTCCGAGCCGGTCGAGCGGGTTGCAATCGAGCCCTATCCGGTCAACCCCTACCGATGGCACGCCATCCTTGAGACGAAGGACTTCTATCAGACCGCCGAGGTGAACACCTGGAACGCGGGATCGCCGGATGCAATCGTCACCGACCCCCAGCGGGATGTGATCTATAAACCCGCAGATACGCCTGCTGTGGAAGCCGCAAAGCGCACACCGCTCGGCCGGGTGTATCTCGATTGGGGCACATGGGCCGTGGTCCGCGATCTGGGCCCTGAGCCGGTACCTGGGATGGACCCGCCCGTACTGCCGCCAAACCGCCATTGGACCACTGTTGAGTTTTCTGACCTGCGTTTCCGCTATTCCTTCCTGGCCACACGCAGCGGAACCGGTCGCACTCCGCTGAGCGGCTGGGTATACATCATCGACGGGCAGGAAAACGCGGGCGAGGCCCTCGACGGCCGCGTGCAGCGCTAGCGGCGTTCCGCGGCAGTTGAAAGGAATGTTGGCCCGGTGAAATAGCGGTTGACCCCACCGCTGCCGCACCGCAGAATGGAAAGATACCGCGGTTCGCACAGGTTCCGGGAAAATTGACGCTGGCGAGGTCAGTCATGGTCGCATATCTGTTAGTGCTGGTTGCTGTTTTGAGCCGCTTTCTGGTTCTGTCTCACGTTGCGTGGCTCAATTTCAGCGCCGAGGGGGCGGCGCTAATTTACTTCGGCGCGCGCCGGCCGTGGCGCGAGATGCTCACACCGCTGGCCATCTTTGTGGCCACTGACTACTGCCTCACCGTCTACGCCTACCACTACGCGTTCCATTGGGAGGCGTACGTGCCCACCTGGATCTGGTACATTGCCGCAATGATGCTCGGCCAGATTCTGCTCAGCGCCAAGACCAGCTTTTGGCGCGTGGCCGCTGCGGCCCTGCTCGGCCCCACTGCCTTTTTCCTGGTGTCGAACTACGCCGTGTGGGCCAAGAGCGGCATGTATCCGCACACGTGGGCAGGCCTCCAGTCCTGCTACGTTGCGGCGATTCCGTTCTACAGGAATGATCTAACCTCGACCACCCTCTTCCTTGCGGCGGCCTTCGGACTTCCCGCTCTGGCCAGGCGCATGAACATGGGGCACGCGCAGGCTGCGTTGGCGGGGAAGTAGGGATTTTCGCGAATCGAAGCGGGAGGAGCGATGGCAGCCACGACGCAAACCACACGCGTACCTCTCGAGGTCTATCTGAGCACCTCCTATGAGCCGGATGCGGAATATGTGGATGGAGTGATCGAGGAAAGACCGAGGGGAGAATTCGACCACGCCTCGTGGCAGCACGCTCTTGAACTCTGGTTTGCGCAGCATGCCCGCGAGTGGGGCATTCGGGTTCGTACAGAGTTGAGAGTTCAGGTCTCAGAAGGCAATTTCCGCGTCCCCGATGTGACCATTCTGGATCGCAACCGGCCCGTCGAGCAGGTCATCACCCACCCACCGCTTGCGGTCTTTGAAATTCTCTCCCCGGAAGACACGGTAAACCGCCTGCTGGAAAAGCTGGCCGACTACGAGCAGATGGGTATTGCCACAATCCTCGTCATCGACCCGAAAGACGGCCGCCATCTCCGCTACAGCGGCGGAGCGTTGCAGCCACTGCCGCCAGACCCGTTCGATCTTCCCGGCACTGCCTGCCGCTTCGACCTCGCCGGGATTGAGAAACTGCTCGACTAG
>JASHVE010000246.1 GCA_030039675.1 Acidobacteriaceae bacterium
GTGAGCGAATCGCATACGGATCCCGGTCACGAAGCTCGTGCCTCAGGAACGCTTCCACGATGTGAGGTCAGGCCAGTCAAAGTTTGGATCTCTGCCGCCTGTGAAGTGATCGGCATGAATGCACGCACAATACAAAAGGGCGGGGTTCGACCACCGCCCTTTTGCTTTCTACGGAGAAAACCACACGCCGTGTCTCAGAACGAGAACCGACCCGAGAGCTGAACCACTCGACCGTAACTGCCGTTGTCTGCGCCGTTGACTGATGTAATCGCGCCGACACTGGCGGAAGGGGTCCCGGTCAGCAGCGCGGAGTGACTGAGCGTGCTGTCAGGATCATTGAAGGCTGGATGGTTGAAGATATTGGTCGCATCCATCCGAATCTGGAACTTGCCTCGCTCCCATCCGGGGATACTCAAGCTCTTGGCCAAGGAGAAATCGAACCCCACAAAATCAGGCCCAACGAGCGAATTTCTCGGGTTGGTGCCGAAAGTGTTCGCTGCCGGCGATACGTACGCCAGCTGATTGAACCACTGCGTGATCGAATGCCCCCCGGAATTCGGATTCCCATTCGAAGCCAGGTTAGGATACCAGGTCGCCTCACCATTGCCATCGGATGGGCCCAGCGAGCCATTGTTGCTGGCGTCGTCCATAGTCACCGTAAATGGAGCGCCCGACTCGGCTACGTAGTCACCGGATACCTCCCAGTTGCCCAGCACCGCGTCGCCTATATCCGAGCCCAGGTATCGATGTCCCTTTCCGAGTGGTACCTTATAGAGCACCGTCCCCTTGAGGACGTTTGGCCGGTTAAGATTCGACTTGGCATAGTTGGCCGAGGGATTATACGCGTCCTGATAGTACGCGTCTCCGAACTGTTCCCCCCAGCCGGAATCGTCCATGTCGTCTTTCAGAATGGACCATGTGTAAGTGGCTTCGAGAGTCAAGCCATAGCTCATTGGTTTGTGAAGCGCGAATGACGCGGACTCGTAGTTGGAAATGCCATTGTACGAGCCGGTACGCGAGCCGCCGGAACCGACACCAATGCCGGAGAACTGCGGATAGGGCCGTGCCGCCTGGCCCTTGCCGAGATTGGCCGCGGAAAGCTGGTTGATATCGGCCAGGAACATCATGTTTTCCCAATGGGAGCCGACGTATTGTCCCTCTGCCACCATATTTCCGGGCAAACGATATTCCACGCCGCCCATCCACTGCCAGCCGTTCTGAATTGGGAGGTGATAAGGGGTATAGGGGATCGACCCGCCGCTTCCCTGGGGGTTTGCGGGGGTAACGTAAGAGACAGGGGTGCGGGCTGCAGCACCTTTAAGAATGTTCAGATTCGACCCACTCCCCGATAGCTGCACCACCGGTGTCGTCGCGCTGGGACCAACCGACGCACTGCCAACGGCGCCGGAGCCGAAGCCCATCGGTCCGCCCACGGTGTCCTCGCTCCACAGCGAAGCGTATTGCCCCACGCCACCGCGAATGACCAAGCTTGGCTTGGGTGTCCACGCGAAACCGAGGCGAGGCATCACAGCGGTCTTGCTCGCGTAGCTGTCTTTCCGCGCTCCGTTCAGGCCGGCGAACCAGATCGAGCCCAGCGAGTTGAGAGAATAGGTCGTTGATCCCAAGGTGTAGGAGCTGCCAAGCGGATCGGCAATAGTCGGATCAAATCCACCCGCATTGTTGTACTTTTCCCACGATCCACCATGTGTTTCCGAGCGCACTCCGAGGTTGACGGTCAAGTTTGGCCGCAACTTGATGTCGTCCTGCGCATAGAACGAAGGATTGTTGGCCCGCATGTAGTGTTTCGGTGTAGAGTTTGTATTCCACGACTGCACATCTCCCAACAGGAAGTCGGCATAGCCAGTTTCCGAAACCGCGGGATTGCTGGTGGTGAACTGGCCGGAGAACCCCAGAGTTGCGCCGTTAATGCCGCCCCATGGAGTCGAGTTATCTTGCTCCATCAGCACCTCGCCGCCAAAGTGCAGGATATTCTTGCCCTTTATCCAGGTCAGCGTATCCCCGGCTAGGTAGCTGTTCTGGATGAAGAGTGCCTCGGTACCGGGTTGAATAGTCGATTGGTTGCCGGTTCCACTGATATTGATCGTCGGCAGGACATCCGCGGTAGAGAACTGCAATCCAATCTTGGCCGGGATACCCTCGCCCAGGGACTGTTGAGCAAAGTAATCCGCCTCCCGGTTAAACGAAAAACGCGCTTCGTTGACCATGTTCGCACTGATGGTCCACACATCCGAGAGCTGCCCGTTCCCTCCGTCGCTCGAATTATTGTTGCAATTGACCGGGCAATCCGGACTGCTGGTAGACACCACGACCGGCGTGTAGCGCTCGACGATGGAAAAGTCGATGCGGTTCTTCGGAGTAATGTTGTAGTCCAGTCGCCCAATCTGTTTTGCCAGGTTGCCATTGCCAGGCGCCAAATACTTGTAATTGTTTGAAAGTGTATCGTTCCCGTCCTGGCCGGCGAGGTAATAGTTGCTCTGGATGGCCTTAGCTACCGGATCGAAATCGGCCGTCGGAATCACCAAATCGTTAGCGGCGTTCCCAGGGTCAGCGGCCGAGCACTGAGCAATGTCGGCTGCGGTTCCAGACGTTAAAGCCGTGCCGCCATGGGCAGCGTCAAGCGTCAGAGCGTTTCCAAAAAGCTTGGGATCGAAACAACCTGCCAGCATGGCTGCAGTTGGCTCCGAAGCCGTGCTGAACCCGCTGTTGGGGTTCTTTAACTGTTGATAGTTGTAAAAGAAGAACAGCTTGCCCTTCACGATCGGCCCGCTGAACGACCCGCCGAAGTAGTTGTAACGCTGCTTCGCTTTGGCGCCAGAGGCGGCGGTGTCGAAGTAGGATCTCGAATTGAAGTCGTCGTTCTGGATATAGTCATAGGCGGAGCCGTGAAATTCACTGCCCCCGCTCTTGAGGATGACGTTGAAGACCGAACCGCCGCCGCCGTACTGGGCGGGAGCGTCTGTCCCAATGACGTTGAGCTCGGAGACGGCTTCGCTTATGCCCTGATCGGTGTTGGCGCTATGCGGCAGCCAGATCGAACCGCCGTCGACCAGATAGCTAGAGAAGTAGGGCATGGTTCCGTTGATGGCCTGATCGAACGAGGGGTCAGCATTATTACCGCCGCCGCCGCTCATGTTGCCCCCTGTCACGCCGGTAGCGCCGGGAAGCAGCTTCAGCAGCTCTGTGTAGCCATTCGACGGATTGGAGTTGGGAAGATTATCCAACTGGACTGTCGACAGAGTGGTGGACACCTCCGCATCCTCCGTCTTGAGCAGAGGCGCCTCGGAAGCATTCACCTCGACCACTTCGTTGGCCGACCCAACTTTTAGTTGGCCATCAACGGTAATGATGCCCACTTGCAGTGCCACCGGGCCGCGCTTGACTGTTTCGAAACCGCTCTTGCTGAATGTAACGGTGTAGTTTCCGGGCAGAATCGAATTGGTGTCGTATAAGCCGTCGCCATTCGTCACGTACTTGGTGATCACGCCGGTATCGTTGTTCGTAACGGTGACGCTTACGCCCGGCATCACCGCGCCGGTCGCGTCGGTTACAGTGCCGCGGATATCGCCGGAGTTCGAATTTTGCGCAATCGCGACATGCCCAGCGCAAAAGCCAAATGCCAATACGAGTAGACCGTGAAATAGTCTTTTCATTTCGCCGTAGCCTCCTTCATTCGTTTGCACCCGGGAGTTGCAGGGTGCGAGCCCGCTCTTTTTGGACTGCCTTCGAGCTACCGAAGCTCGTAAACAATCGCTTGTTTTGGTATCCGAGGATTCATCGCGAACCGCCCAAGTTAAGCCTTCGCGAATTTTCTGTGCTCTTTGGTCTCTGCGGCCATAGCCAATCAAGCAAGTGTCGCCATTACCACTCAGAACAAGTGATGAGCACGTGCTATTTGCCAGGAACGAGTCGTCGACGATGAACTTGGACTTCGCACAAATGACCTCCCCGCCGGCGCGCTTTCGCGTCAGCGCTCATCGTGGCCGTGCACGGCAACACCGAAGTCGCGAGCTACGAAAGCAAATTATGCTTACCTTTCGAGCGTTGTCAAGCACAAAATGTCATTAGACAAACGCTAGTCTTGATGATTGGCGCGAATGAGAGACCGCCTGGGGCTTTCCACAAGCCGGGCTACCTGGCTGCATTCCGAATTGGAGCCCGAAATGACTGATCCCCGATGACTTTGCTCCCCGCACCACAGTCTGCCCGGCCTGAGCTCCTCTCAGCGTAACCGTGGATGCGAGCGACTCGCAGTCTGGCGGCATCCCCCGCGAACGGCTACGCCCTCACCAAGCAAGCGAGGTAATCGAGTCCGGCGGGAGTACAGCGTTCAGTGTGTGCGCGCCGAGAATGCACTGCACCGGCTGTTCGGCGCCATTGCTATTGGTCAACACAAGTACCCGGCTCTTATCAGGATTCTCAGCGGCGACGTGATCAATGCCAGGTATCACCCCTGAGGATGCGAACACATGAGCTCCTCTCTCAATTAGCTTTGAGTAGTGCGGGAACGCATAGTAGTTTCCGCTGTAGCTGAGCTCCTTTGATTTGCTATCGATTGAGACGAGCCCGCCGCGCCTCAGCGGGCGCGGCGGATTGGTAATGTCCGGCCTGCCGTTTTCATCCAGGAGAAGATTCCAGACGCAGATGCATCTCGACCAGTTGCGCAGCATCTCTGTGAAAGATTTCGACCATCTGGCCCAGTCGCTGCCGTAGGGCGGAAAATCAAAATGACGATGTGGGCCTTGTTCCGAGGGACCGAACAGGTTCGCCGGCGGTCCGCCTTCGGTGAAGTACATGTGCTTGTCGGGAAACGTATCGTGCACGCGGGTCATCGCGTCAGGCGTCCCGGCATAGGAGTGCCAGGCTACACCATCCACGTACTTGGCGACTTCGGGTTTACTAAGTTCGTCGACAACGCGGCCCCACAGATTGTAGTTGTGATCGAGTATCCAGATCTTGGTATCCAGGGATGCTTTCTCCAGGGCAGGGCCCAGGTTGAAGGCCACAAAAACCATCTCGTGCTGCTGGGCCCAGAGGGTCGCGGGAAAATGGCCGTCCTGGTCTGTGTCTACCTCATTGTTGACCGTAACGGCTTTGACCTTGACCCCTGCGTCCGCATAAGCCTGAAGAAACTTGACGAAATACTGGGCGTGCGCTGCAAACCAGCGTTCCTTCATGCAGCCTCCGAGCATCGAACCTCCACTCTTCATCCATCCGGGAGGGCTCCACACACAAGAGAAAAGGTAAAGGTCAGGGTTGATCTCCTGCGCTTCGCGCAGCGTAGGAATGATCCATGCCCGGTCCTGGTCAATGCTGAAATGCGTCAAATCCGGATCGGGTTCCGGAGTGTCGTCGTAACTGTACATCTTGGTGGAATAATCGCTGGTTCCGATACACGTTCGCCCCACAGAGAGCCGCAAACCCGAAGAACCATAAAGATCAGATAAAAACGCGTGGCGTGCATCCGGCGGCATCTGATGCAGAAGGTAGCAGGAAGCATCGGTGAACGCACCGCCAAAACCGAGGATCTCCTGGCAAACGGTATCGGGCTCCAGAACGATCGCCAGCGGCGATAGATCCTTCCCTCCCTCCCACTGCGGCGGCGCCTGAAGCGGCTGAAATTTTTCATTCGAATTGGTTCTCCAGCCTCGCACTGTCCCCGGGACTTCCTCGGAATCGGCCTTGGAATCGGCCCGGGAATCGGCATAGACCGGCGCTGTACTGCTGGCCGCTACGGCCGCGCTCAGCGATGCCGCTATCTTGAGAAAATCACGACGGCTTGTCTGGTACATCAACTCCTCCGCAGGGTTACGGCAGAACATTTTTGTAAGGCAACCTTGAACAAGTCTGAGTGTCGGGGTTTACTCAGATTTGCCGGCGTCATCGAGCCATGAAAGCTTTCATGCTCACGCGGCTAATACTTCTACCAAAACAATCGATTGTTTGCAACAAGAAATTTATATTCCGGACTTCGCGCCGAACGGTCAATCGATTTGTGGAGAGAAGTCGCGATATCCGCAACCGAGCCGACCCGATTATTGCCGGCGTTCTTCGCGCAGCAGCTGCGCAAACTCCGGCGTCTGTCTCAAGTTCGCAAAGTCAGGATCGTCGGTCAGTCGTTTGTAATCGTCAAACCCGGCGTCCAACGCTTTGCGCAGGAACTCGACAGCGCGGTTGTTCATGCCGGCGTGCGCAAACAACGCGGCGAGGCAGTAATCCTGTTTGGATCGTTCGTTCGGGGTCGTGGGTTTTCCGATTGCATCCTCGTTATTGCTTTCGCTGAATGCACCTGGATCGCTCTGAAGCGCAATGCGATAGGCTTCAGTGCCCTTTCGAAGATTGCCTTGCGCAAAATATGCGGTGCCCAGATTTTGGGCCACCGTCGCGTTCCCCGGCTCCAGCTTCAACGCTCGCCTGTATAGTTGCTCAGCCTTCTTGAAATCGCCTTCCTGATAGTAGATGGCACCCAGGTTGTTGAGTGCATCGGGGAAGTTGGGTTTGAGCCGCAGGGCGCGCTCATACGCCGCCTTCGCTTTGTCGAAGGCGTAGAGATGGTGGTACGCAACTCCAGTCTTGTTCAAAATGGCGGCAGATTGCTCAGGACTGCTGCTGTAAGCCGCAATGGCAGCCTGATATTCCCTTCGAAACATGAGGATGTCGCCGTGCACTTCCGGGGAAAGGTTCGCTACTGAAACCGCAGCGGTGGAGGTCGCCTGCTGGCCAAATGCACCGATTGTACATACGTCACCAGGTTGCAATAACAGACTGATGCCGACGGCAATGGACGTCATTCCCGAGGAGCGGCACTTATTGATCATCACTCTTTTCCGCTTACCAATGTCGAACCGGTGCGCGTCATCAGCCATAGCCAATTGACACGCCCTCGGCATGACCACTCGGCATGCGCGCAAAGTGGAGAGCAGCGATTGAGACACCGGCGTCAGGCGGAGAGGATTTTGTGCAGGCGCGTGACTTCAGTGCGCATTTTCTCTTCGGGCGTGTTGCCAAATCCGAGGATGAACCCATGGCGGGGACGGCTGGCCGCCCAGCAGGGTGAAAGAGGATACAGCCAGAGCTTTTCGTTTGCTGCCCGCACAGCAATCTCGGTGTCGCGATGGCCCTCAGGCAGAGTAACAGCCAGGTGCATCCCGGCCTCGGCTCCGTGAATCTCGAGCCAGCCTCCGAACTCCTCGCGAAGACTCTCAACGAGTGCCATGCGGCGCGCCTTGTAAAGCGTGCGCATCCTGCGAATGTGCCGCACAAAGTGACCCGCGCTCATGAAGTCGGTGAGAACTTCCTGAAATAGATACGGCGGAAAGATGTCCATGGCAAAGCGGACTGCCATGAAATGCTCGACCAGATCGGGAGGAATCACGATGTAGCCCAGGCGCAGAGATGGGAACAGCACCTTGCTGAAGGTGCCTATATAGATGACGCGCCTCGCCGGATCAAGCCCCTGGAGCGATGCAATGGGCTGGCTCTCAAAGCGAAACTCACTGTCATAGTCGTCTTCGACGATCCATGCGGAAGAACGCATGGCCCACTCCAGCAGTTGCAGGCGCCGCGAGATGCTCATGGTCACACCGAGCGGATAGTGATGCGAGGGCGTGACAAAGGCAGCCCGGGCCTTGCCGGCCTTCTTCATCCCATCGCTGACGCGCATGCCCTCATCGTCAACGGGCACCGAGACGATCTGACAACCGGACCCGGCGAGTATCGATCGAACGAGCCCGTAACACGGCTCCTCCATCCAGACCCTGTCGCCGGGGTTGAGCAGAACGCGCGCCGTGATGTCCAGCGCCTGCTGGGAGCCGGAGACCACCATGATCTGATCGGCGTCGCAGCGAACCGCGCGGGAGGTGGACAGATAGGCGCAAATGGCTTCGCGAAATGGCCGGAGACCGAGTGGATCGATGTGATGAAAAGCGCGAACGCGAGGCGACCGGCTGTGGCGCGCAACGAGCTTCGACCACACTCCAAAAGGAAACTGATCGATTGCCGGCTGATGAACAGCGAAAGCCCCCAGGCCAAAGCGCCATGGCGGGTCCTGAAAATGCGGGAACAGGGAGACGCGCCTGGATACTGTGCGCGTCCCGGCGGATTTCTCAACCGACCGGACAGCTTGCTTGCGATGATTGCCCAGCGATGCGGCGACAAAGGTGCCGGCGCCTACGCGGCTCTCGAAGTATCCCTCTGCGGAAAGTTGTGAATAGGCGTCAAGAACAGGAAAGCGGGAGATTCCCAGGACTGTAGCCAGCGCGCGGCTTGATGGCACCTGCTGGCCGGGCGTGAGCCCTCCGCTCAGGATTGCGTCGCGAAACCCCGCGTAGACCTGCCGGTGCAGGGGCGTATCAAGATCGCGGTTGATGGGAATAATTGGAACAACTCCGGATGCAACAGGCGCCATAGCTCAAATAGTAGTGGCTATGGAGAATTGCCTGCAAACCGCGAGAAGGGAAATACCAGTTTGCGGTGATGAACAGATGGGCAGTTCGAAACCTCACGCCACCGGTGCAGGCCGGAGCCTCAGGGTCGCGTACGACGGCCCCAATTGGTTGATCGAGTCGGAAACAACCCAGGCCGCCGCTGCCATCGCAATGGAAATCCCGTTGCCAGACCAATTGAAATGATCATGCGGAGAGGCGATGAGCCTGGGTATCCACACCAGAATTTCGAAGCAGACGATCATGATGGTGAGCAGGCGCGAAGCAAGTTTCGCCTTGACGCCTGACAGAATTGCGCCCGCAGCCATGAAAAAGAAGGTCCCGGTTGCGGCAGTCCAGAACTTTTGTCCGGGCGGAATCCACGTGGGCACCCAGCTTGCCGCACCGGCGAAATAAATGAAGTGCACCAGGCCAAAGGAGATGACGCAGATGCCGTACAAGCGGCAGAAGATCGCAGTTCCGCCGGCCCAGGGCGAGTCCGCCGGCGCCAGCGAGCAGAATGCGACGGCCCCACCCATCGCCAGCGAAAACTCTTCGAAGAAGTTACCCCAGGAGTCATACACCCCAGGGGCCGCAAAAATCTGGATGACCCAGAGCAAAGTGAAGACCGCATAGAGAAGGCTCAGCAGAAGAGCGGCACTCCGTGCGGTCCGGCGCCACAGGATCGCGACTCCGACAAGGAGCTCGTATGCCGCCGTGAGGTAGGCGAGCGCTTCACGGAACGGTACATCGGGTTGGACTCGCTGCCAGTTCGTTGCGAAATCGCCCCACCTGAGACCGACAACGCCGAGTGCAACGGTAGCGATTCCATAAAGCTGCAGCCCGATATGCGGTGAATGCTTGCCGAGAGTCATCATATTCATCTCAAAAGGCAGGATCATCGCGAAGGATACCCGCCGTCCATAACCACTTTCCTGCTCGATGCATAGCCATTGGGTAGCAACCCAGCTTCACCGCGCGACGCATTCACATTCGCGAACGTCCGATCGGCAGGCGATCTCCCGATGGAGTGGTCTGGTAGCGCGAAGAGTGATTGGCTATGGCGGGCGCATTCCGCCGGCCGTATGGTCGATGCGATAAGGCCTGCGGCGCAGTGCGTCTGAATCCGGATTCATCAGGAGGTGGTATGCGGCAACGAAATCTCGCGTGGTGGCTCGGCGCGACGACTGGTGCAGCCGCTGTGATTGCCATTGCAGGATGGCCTGCGCGGCAAAGCCTGGCTGCGACTGACGCACAAAGTGGCTCGCAACAGCCGGTACTGGTGGAGCTGTTCACATCGGAAGGCTGTTCGAGTTGCCCGCCTGCAGATATTCTGCTGGCCAAGCTGGATGAACTGCAGCCCATTCCAGGCGCGAAGCTGATTGTGTTGAGCGAGCATGTAACGTATTGGGACCATCAGGGCTGGCGCGACCCGTACTCACTGGATTCTGTGACCGACCGGCAGAAATGGTATGAAGACAAGTTTGGGTTGAGCGATGTCTACACGCCGCAAATGGTTGTGGATGGCGCCGTGCAGATGACAGGCACCGATGTGGCCAAGCTGGTGAGTGCGTTAAAAGCGGCCGCTACCTTACCCAAGGAGGAAATCACAATCAGCGATGCGGCAATGACCGGAGATGAAGTGAAGTTTTCTGTTCATGCCCCTGGCGTAACGCCGGAGAAGTCGAAGCAGATGCTGGTAGCCGCGCTGGCCGAAGACGAAACCGAAACACCGGTGAAGAGCGGCGAAAATGCCGGAAAAACGCTGCGCAACGTGGCAGTGGTGCGCGTGTTGAAAGAGATCAGCCCGGGAACGGAGAGCGAGCTTGCGCTAAAGATGCCCGCCGGGAGGGACCATCCAGCCATTGGGCCAATGCGGTTGGTCGTGTTCCTCGTGGATAAGCACAGCGGGCACGTGGTGGGAGCGTCGGAGCAGAAGATTGCGCGCTGAAAGCATAGCCAGTCTGGATCTTTCGGTCGCAATCATAGGATTGATGGTTGCAAATCCGGCGTCCGATCTAACTGCGCGAATAAACATACGCGAACAGCTCTCGGATTCTCAATTGACCGAGCCTTATTTCGGGGATTTCCAGCTGCTCTTCTTCCATTGCAAGCAGGCGATTTTCGGCATCGATCAGCTTGCTTTCGACCGAAGTATCCTCTTCAATACCTGCCGCCGCTTCCTGCAATATCGATGTACACATCTAAGTTTCTCTTGTACTAATTTCATTAGAAACTACCCATTTAGTATGTGACGCCGATCACCGGTATTGCGTGAATACGAGCCGGGATTCCTCGCGGACTGTTGCCAGCCTGTTTTGAAGATTGTTTTCAGTCTAGGTGCGAGCGTCCAGCGGCACGAAGGGCGGGCAGACAGTTTGGAAAGCCGCTGGTCCGTCCTGCGCCACAGGCAAATCGGCGCAGGCGCCTCTTCTGCGGTGTGATCTATATCACTGCTACTTTTCGAGCCGCTGGCATACTGCTCCTATATGAGCAGTAAATCCACGGCCCATCTTATTGATGTACTGCGCGGAACGTTTGCACAGATCAAAGAATCCAGTGAATTGCCCCAAGACAGCCCAGCCTTCCAGGAACTCAAACGGTCGATTGTGCGAGCTATAGGCGCGCTCTCTCTCCAGAGGACTGCAGAACTGAGACGAGAGGGAAAATTGCCGGCTGCCACTCCGAATCGTCTGCAAATGCGAACGAAAAGAGCCGGGATTTGCCACACGCCTGCTGCGAACAGCTCCAAAATTCCGGGATTGCATGTGCACGTTGTGTGGACGGGCGGAGGCATGCGCGGATCAATTGGGAAGCCGTTGGCGACTGGAAAGAATTGTGCACCATCCAGCGACGCGCTCGATACTGACCGCTGAAGATACTGGGAAAGCCGCAATCGCCGGGCAGGACAAAACAGGCATCAGTCCGGCGACTCCTCAAATTGCCTCGGCTTTCGCCGGCATTGGCGTCAACTATATTCCTTTTAGAATCAGTGGCTGAGCCACGCACTACTGCCCGCTCTGCGCGAAAAAAACACCGCTTGCGCTATCATTAACGTCTATATAGGCGAGCGGCCTGTTTCCCCCGAAGGCCGTTCCCGGTGGTGTGTGTGTCGAGATTCTTTCAGCGTTTTGTCTTCGTGCTTTCCGTGGCCATCTTCGTGGCCCTTGGCCTGGGATTCGCCCTGGGCGAGTTTGGATGGTTCGGCGTTCATGCCGACGATCAGGACGCCGCTTACCGGCAGATGCGCGTCTACGCCGAAGTGCTGCAGAAGATCCAGAATGACTATGTCACCGATCCCAATATCAATGACGTAACCACCGGCGCGCTGCACGGCCTGTTGGAGTCGCTCGACGCCGATTCGAGCTATCTGACGCCGGCTGAGTACAAGATCTACAAAGACCGCCCGAGCGGCGGCAATGCGCAAGAAGGCATGACCATCTCGAAGCGATTTGGCTACGCGACAGTAGTGAACGTGGAGCCGAATTCTCCGGCCGAGCAGAGCCATCTTACGGATGGCGACGTGATTGAGTCGATTGGCGGCAAATCTACGCACGATCTGTCGCTGGCGGTGATCCGGATGATGCTCGAAGGCAAACCGGGAACGACGGTCGACGTGATGGTGATCCGGCCGTCGAAGCCTGACCCGGAAAAAGTCACGCTCACGCGGACGATCGTTCCCGCGCCGTCATTGAATCAGCAGGATTACGAGAACTCGACCATTCTTTACCTGAAGCCCGGCGTGCTGACCGCGGCGCGGGTGGATGACATTGCCGCCAAGATCAAGGCAGCCGGCAAAGGCCGCAAGATCCTGCTCGACCTGCGCGACTGCACCGGCGACGATCCGCAACAGGGACTGCGGCTGGCCAACTTCTTCATCAAGCAGGGCACGCTGGCGACGCTCCAGGGCCAACAGTTTCCGCAGCAGACCTTCACCGCCGACCCGGCCAGGTTCCTCACCGATGCACCGGTCGCGGTGATCGTGAATCGCGGAACCTACGGCGGCGCAGAGCTGGCGGCCGCCGCGGTCGAGGATCTGAAGCGCGGCGACGTGGTGGGTGAGCGCACCTTCGGCGAGGGCTCAGTGCAGAAGACCATCGACCTGCCTGATGGCGCGGCCCTGATGCTGACCGTGGCGAAGTACGAGAGCCCCGACGGCAAGAAGATTCAGGACGAAGCGGTGGTTCCGAATGTAGCCGTCTCCTCGCCACAGGACGATGAGGACGAGGAAGCAGTTCCGGCCAACGGCGACGAGATGTTGAACAAGGCTCTCGATCTGCTGAAGGCCAAGGGCGCGTAATCGGCTCCAAAGCACTTCTATCGAAAAATCGCTGAAGACGGACCATAAACGCGGTCTGCCTTATCGCATGTTTCTGCGCTCACTGCAGCTACAAAGTTTTCCGCCTGTGCGCGGGATCCTGATCTTGCACGCAGGGGTACAACTTTAGTTTCACGCTCATCTCCATGCATCCTAAAAGTGCTAGCCTTAAAGGGAAGCATCTTCTCCCCAAACCAACCGAGAGATGCCCAAGAGGCACACTTGGCTGCGACCCCTCAAAGACCTGTGGAGCCCCGCGGGCCCATTCTGCGCGGGCCGAAGTCGCTCGATCCGGAGCGCGGCCGCCGTCCTGTAGTTCCGGCTAAGCCCATACCCTCGCAGCACAAGGTTGCGGGCCGGTTCGTCACTGCGGTGTTGCTGGTGCTCGCCGCCGTCACCGGTTCTCTGGCCGGGCTGACGCTGGTCTATTCCTCCGATCTGCCGCAGATCAACGACCTCGAGAACTACCGCCCCTCCACAACCACCGATCTTTACGACCGCAACGGCCGTCTCTTCGGCTCCTTCGCTCTGGAGCGGCGTATCGTGGTGGGCTACGACGGTTTTGCGCCCGTTCTGCGCGAGGCCGTGATCTCTATCGAAGATAAGAACTTCGAGTCGCACTGGGGCATCAACGTCTTCCGCGTGGCCGGCGCCGCATGGCACGACATCCGCAGCCACGGCCGCGCGCAGGGCGCCTCAACGCTCACCATGCAACTGGCGCGCAACCTCTTTCTTTCCGATGAGCGCACCGCCACGCGCAAGATTCAGGAGGCGTACCTCGCCATCCAGATTGAGCGCGCCTTCACCAAGGAACAGATCTTTACGCTTTACGGGAACCAGATTTACCTGGGCAGCGGGATGTATGGGTTCGAGGCGGCTTCGGAGTTTTATTTTTCCAAGCACGCGAAAGATCTGAATCTGACTGAAGCCGCGCTGCTGGCGGGGCTGCCAAAGGGGCCGGTCGCTTTCTCGCCGATTCTGAATCCGGAACGGGCGCTGCGCCGGCGCAATCTTGTTTTGAGCGAGATGGAGTCTGACGGCGTGATCACGCACGTACAGGCCGAAGAAGCGCGCAATGCGCCCCTGGGCCTGCACATCACGCAGCCCGCGGGCTCCGTGGCGCCCTGGTTTCAGGAAGAGGTGCGCCGCGAGCTTGACAAGCGCTTCGGCAGCGAAGAGGTGCATGAGGCCGGCCTGCGCATCGACACCACGCTTGATCTCGACCTGCAGGAGACGGCCAATCGCGCGGTGGCGGATGGTCTGGCGGCCTACGAGCGCCGCCGCGGCTGGAAAGGCAACCTCGAAAATGTTCTGGCTTCCGGCGGAACGCTCGACGGTTACAAGCATCCTGATTGGGCAGTTGCCACGGGGCCCGGCGACTATGTGCACGCGCTGGCGACGCGTGTGCTGCCGCTCGAAATTCACGCACGGGTGGGCTCGCAGGAGATCCTGATTCTACCGCCCGACTGGCAATGGACGGGCACGCGTTATGCCGATGTGCTGGTCAAGCCCGGCGACATTATTTACGTGCACCTGTTGCCCGCGATGGAAGGCATTGCGCGGCGCGCGACGCTCGAGCAGGACTCCGGCGCGCAGGGTGCGCTGATGGCCATGGACAATACCAGCGGCGACGTGCTGGCCATGGTAGGCGGGCGCGACTACGAGACCTCAGTCTTCAACCGCGCCACGCAGGCCCAGCGGCAGGTGGGCTCGAGCTTCAAACCGTATGTCTACACCGCGGCAATCGAGGACGGCGTGAAGCCGACCGACATCGTCGTCGACGCGCCGGTGAGCTTTGGCAGCTACCATCCGCACAACTACGAGAATGACTTCAAGGGTGCGATGACGGTGGCCAACGCCTTTGCCGAATCGCGCAATATTCCCGCGCTCAAGCTGGCCGCGCGCGTGGGTATTCGCAAGGTCATCGATGTAGCGCACAAGTTCGGCGTCACTTCGGACATTCCTCCCTATCTGCCCGTGGCGCTGGGCGCGGTGGAGATTACGCTGCAGGAGCAGATGACATCGTATTCGGTCTTCCCCAATGACGGTGTACGCGTTTCGCCGCGGCTCATCCGCAAGGTGTCAAACGCCGACGGCATCACGCTCTGGGAAGACCGGCCCACGGTGAGCCAGGTGCTCGATCAGCAGACCGCGCGCACCATGATGACGCTGCTCAAGGGCGTCACCGAGCACGGCACCGGCGCCGCCGCGGCGCAGCTGAAGCATCCGCTCGGCGGCAAGACCGGCACTACGAGCGACTTTACCGACGCGTGGTTCCTCGGCTTCTCGCCTTCGGTGACGTGCGGCGTGTGGGTGGGCTATGACAGCCGGGAATCGCTGGGCAATAAGGAAACCGGCGCCGTAGCCGCGCTGCCGATCTGGATCACGTTTATGAAGGCCGCCATCATGGGCAAAGACGACGAGCAGTTCCCCGGCGACGAAGATACAACTCCCATGGATCGCGCGGCTGCGCCCATGCCCGCAACGCGGCCGGCTCGGCTCATCCCGGCAGCATCTCATGCGCCGCATGGGCAATAAGCTCCGTGCCCTATCCTGTCGCCTTTTTTCCGGCGACAGGGTGGGAGAGTAAAAACCTCAACCTGCCTACATCTGCCTTGCCGCAAAAA
>JASHVE010000247.1 GCA_030039675.1 Acidobacteriaceae bacterium
GATACCAATCTTCTGCGCAAGGTAGTCGCGGCTGATCATCGCGCACTCTTTGGGTGTATGCCCGTCATCCGGCACGCGGTCCAGCTCGACCACAGCCCAGCCGCGGAACCGCACCTTGTCGAGTGCCGCGAAGACGGCGGGCAAATCCACGCGGCCGCGGCCCAACTCGACCCACTGGAACGGATACTTCAGCTTAGGTGTCATGGGTACGTCAACCACGTCCTTCAAATGCAGGAACAGTAGGCGATCGTGATAGCGTTCGATCATCCTGGCCGGATCACCGCCGCCGGCGACGCAGTGAGCCGTGTCCAGCTCCAGCTTGACGTACTGCGGGTCTGCATTCTCGAGAACAAGATCGAGATTCGTCGGGTGCTCGCTGATGGTGTTCAGATGGTTATGGTAGCCAAGCGGAATACCGAGATCGGCAGTCTGCTTGCCCACCTCAGTGAGTAACGCGCCCAGCCGCTTGCACTCGTCCGACGTCACGGTGCGCGGATACGGTTTGAGCTCATCGAGGACCTGCAGATAAAGACCGCCGCAGTCCTTCAAAAACTGCGCATTCGCGGTGTGCAGAGCAAGCTGATCGGCGATCGGCTTATCCAGCGAGACGTCGCCGCTCGAAAGCGCAACAAAGGTGAGATTGTGCCGGGCAAGCAGGCCTTTTAATTCGGCCGGTTTGAAATCCGTCACCGCGTTGGCGCGGAACTGAATTCCAGGAAAGCCGACGGCGGCAATATCATCCATCGCCTCGCGTTCTTCGTTTCCCCAGGTCATGGCGGTATAGCCAAAACGAAGCGCGCTCCCGTGTGGTGCGGCAAAAGCAGGATACGCAACAGCCGTCGCAGTTGCTGCGGCCGTTGCGAGAAAGCTCCGGCGAGTCTGGTAAAAGATCATGATGGCTCCAGATGGAATCGCTAAAGAGTGCGGTCGTGCCCGCACTCTTGCGCAAGTCTCAACACGCGCCACTCAAAGTTTTAACAGAGTGGTCTCTACAGCGGCTTCACAGTTGCTATATCCCGAAGCCACTGTTGCAAGGTGGCATTTTCCTCAAGAAAATGCCACCTTCCATAGCCTTAGCAGGAACACATAAACTGTGGAACCGCTCTAGAACCAGCATCGAGCAGGAAGCGCCCACGGGGGGTCTTCGCCGGCTGGGCCGCAGCTTATGACGCAAGCAGAGTTTCGTTGCTGAGAATGCGGTAAAGCGTGGAGCGGCTGATGTTGAGCTGCCGCGCGGCGCGCAGCTTGTTGCCCCGGTTCAGATCGAGCACATATTGCACATGATGGCGAATGACCGCATCCAGGGTGAGATTGTCCGGGCGCGCGACCGGCAGCTGCGGCTCCGCCAGCCCGGCTGAGCTGTCCGGCAGGGCAAGATCGCTGGCGCGGATCACGCCGTTGGCGGACTCCAGCAGTGCAGTTTCGAGCACGCTCGAAAGTTCCCGCACATTGCCCGGCCAGTTGTGCTGCAGAAGGCGGGCCAGCACTCCGGGGCCCAGTACTACATGCCGCTGCTGATACCGCTGGCAGATGCGGTCGAGCATCGCTTGGGCAAGCGGGCCGATATCTTCCCGGCGCTGGCGCAGCGGAGGAATGGCGAAACGGATCGCCGTGAGCCGGAAGGCTAGATCAGGCATGAGCAGGCCCTGGCCAGCCATCTGTCGCAGTGGGGTCTCGGATGAGGCAAGCAGCACTGCGCGGCCAGGCGGCCGGTCTTGGAGCGCCTTCAGTACGCCGAGCAACAGCCCCTGGCCCGGAGGGGCGAGCAGGTCCACCCGGTCGAGATACATGAACCCAGCCATCGTGGCTGGATCAGCGTCGGTTGCCAGCCATTCCCGCGCGTCACGCCGCTGGAAAGTCGTTCCCAATAGGGGTGAACGGGTGAAAAGATAGCGGGCTAGAGTGGTTTTCCCCGAGCCGTGTTCGCCTTCGATCGCGGCCACCTGAAGATGGGGTGCAGCCATCTCGGCTTGCATCAGCAACTTGCGCCAATGTGCGCTCACGCCTACGATGTGAGGGACAGACGAGACATCCACTTCTACTAGGGTCGGGCCAGGCAGGGGAGGCTGAGCGGTTTGAAGCTGAACGGCGGTTTGCATGGCTCTCAACGTGCCTCGCCTCCGTGGCCGGAATATACACCGGGCCTACCAAGAGTCTCATCGGCGGCGCTGAACGAAACTTGAACAGGAAAGTTGTGGATTGACTTTCCTTCTGAGCTTCCCGATCTCCTGATCCGGCTGCGGGCAAGACGTTCAGCCGCACAAGCTATACTCAAGCTAATTCTGCCGAGGCGCTTTCCCCTATCTCTATGGCCCTTAATCTCGATCTTCGCGAGGACGGCCGAATTACCCCACCCGAAGTGCAGTTGCCAGGGAGGCGAAGTCCGGAGAGCCAGACCCGGCGCCGGTGGTATGCGGTCTGGCTCGCCGTCATCACCGGATTCGCTCTGCTGCATGCAGTGCACCTGAGGGCCGATTTTCCCAATCACTCCCCCTGGTTCATGGACTGGGCTAAGTATACGGATGAAGGCTGGTATGGTGACGCAGCCCTCCGCGCGCACCTGTTTGGCAACTGGTACATGCCGGGCGATTTCAATCCCGCCGTTGCAGTCCCGATGTGGCAGTGTCTGGAGTGGGTGCTGTTTTTCTTTACGGGTGTTGCGCCGCAAGCTGCGCGGGCGCTTGCAGTTGCGGTCTTTTTCCTCAATCTTTTGTTGAGCTATGCGCTGCTCAGAATCAGCGGCCTGCGGTGGATGGCGCTGCTGGCGCTTACGCTGCTCGCAACCAGTCCTTTTCTTTACTGCTTCAGCCGCCTTGCCATCCTCGAGCCGCTATTGACGACATTTCTGCTCGCGGCGCTCTATATTGCGGTACAGCTTAGCAAGATGCGGCGTCCAGTTTGGGGCGCGATCGGCATAGGTTTGCTTTTTGCGCTGGCAATGCTGACCAAGACGACTGCCATCTTTCTACTGCCGGCCATCGCCTGGGCGATCGCGGTTCCGCTGTGGCCCGCTCGCAGGCAGGCAATTACCTGCCTCGTGGCTGCTGGTTCCACGTTCATAGCCGGCTACGGACTGTGGCTGGCGTTGGTCTTCAAGTCCGGGCTCTTCGGCGACTTTAAGTACTACTTCTTTGTGAACAATTACCCGCGGCCCAGAGAGTTCTACTGGCCGCTCGTCAGTCTCTGGTGGTCGCTGCATGGAACCCTGTGGGTGGACAAGATCCTGATTCCTCTAGCCGGAGTGATTGCGATGGCCGTACCGGTGCGCCGGCGCGAAGCCTGGGCGCGCGAACTGCTGCAAAATCCTCTCTTTGGCTCCTCAGTTCTCGCCGTCATCGGCTGCATTCTCTTCATGACCTACCAGAACCACCCGCAGCCGCGATACTTTGCTGTGGCCGCCGTGTTCTGTTTCTTTGTGATCGCCTTGGGGGCAGAAGCGCTGTTGTTGTCGGCGCCCCATGGCATCGCCTCACGCGGTTCCTGGACCCGCGTGTGCGGATGGCTGGTGATCGGCCTTGCCGTTCTGGCTGCGAGCCTGGGCGGAGTTCGAACGCTGGGATACGCCACGCACCCCGAATACTCCTTTGTGAATGCCGCGGAGCAGCTCACTCACTATATCGATACCCATCCCAACGGAAAGCGGCTGCTGGTTTC
>JASHVE010000248.1 GCA_030039675.1 Acidobacteriaceae bacterium
AAGAAGGGACTGTCCTGGCGGTGGCTTGGGAAGAGACTTCGAGAGATCAAAGGAAACGCTGGTAAAGGCCTCAAGGCGGTTGAAAGAGAACCGGCTGGAACCCAGCTCGGAGTAGTGGGTGTAGGTGAGCTGGGCTTCGTGATCCTCCCAAACACGAGGTTTGGAAGTAGGGGTTCGGATGTCGAAGCCGACACCCGCGACAACGAAATCGGGATTGACACTTGAGGATGGAGCGTCAGCCTCGCCATAGAGGGCGAGGACCGAGGGATAGGAATCCCCGTCCACTCCTCCAGTCGCCGGGTGAAGGTATTTGAGTTGACCGGAGATTCCAAAGATGCCGAAGTAGCTGCCCGCGTATGCCAGGGGCGAGTAGCCTTGTACGCCGAGCCAGGTCTCGTGTTGACGGTAGACGGCATGCCCGGCGAGGGTGCTGTTTGGGCCGAGGCCGTAGAAGTCCTGGGCGTGGAGATCGAAGTGAACGGCGGAAATGAACAGATTTCCCTTGGTTGTGTCCGTTTGGCCGCCGTGGCCGTCCGGTCTCCTGCCGGTCACAATTGCATGAGGAGGCCGGAAGGTGAATTGATATTGACCGCCGAAGAGAAACGACGCGTTGTAGGTGTACAGTCCCTTGATGGTAAAACTGTTGTTCGCTGTGGGTTGGTCGACAAAGTGCAACCCGCCGCCGAAGTTGCTGCCGGTTGTGATGCTGCCGACGGCGGGACCCACGGGATCAAGGGTAAAAAAGTCGACGGCGCACTCCTCTGCGTTGTGAAATTGAAAATCATGAAAGAAGTGAGCGTCTTCGCAGGCCTGCTTGGTGGTCTTCCAGACTTCGGCCTGAGCGGCTGCGGCGACAAGCAAAATGAGCGAAATCCAAGGGGGGCGTCTCATGATTTGACCTGCTGATGGGCGGCTACAGCGGCGTTTCCGACTGCCTGCACAAAAGCGCCCGCGATGGCTGCCTGGTTGAGACCCTGAGGGACTTGCACCTGAAAATCGTCGGGGAGTGAGGCGTTAAGGCTGCGCGCGTGGGCGAGAGCCTCGGCCTGAAGGTCAGAGAGCGGTGCCGCTGCGGCAGCGGCGGCCTGGATCTGCGCTACGATGCCTCCGTACACGGGAGCTGCAAAGTTGGGCCAGGCATCGTTAGGTGCCATGTTCAGGTTGAGAATGGTGTCGAACGTATTGGCGGCTTCCGCGCGGGCAAAAAGATTATCTGACGGCCAGGCGGACGGCGTGAACAGCTTGAGCGCCGTGGCGATTACAGAGGTGTGGTCGAAGATTGTCGAGCAGATAGTGCCGGGTGGGATATATGGGGAGATGACGACAGCCGGAACGCGGACACCACTGAGCGTGAAATCGAACGGCGGAGCGACAGAAGAGATGTTGTCAGGCGAAGGCAGGCTAACCGGGAGGATGTGATCGAAGATGCCTCCGTGCTCGTCGTAGACGACGAGGAGAACACTGGAGTGCCACAGATCATCCTTCTGGCGGATCGCATTGTAGACGTTCTGGATCAATGTTTCGCCATCGCGCATGTCGTTGTCCGGGTGCTGGTCAGTGGCAGGTAGCGTTCCGCCGGCCGGGTTGTTGGCGGGGTTGTATTGCGGCTCAATGAAGCAGTAGGTGGGAACATCGTCGGGATCTCCATTGCAGATCGCGGCGAAGTTGGCATAAGCGTCGTAGAAGAGATTCTGATGCGCCATAAGGCCGCTGAAGGTGAGCGTCTCAGACCAGTCGGACCAATAGATGCATGAGGAAACACCTTGCTTGGCAAGCTCTTCGTAGACTGTGTAGAAACCACTGTAGAAGTCAGGCGACATGTCGAGGCGTCCTCGCGATGTGCCGCAGTGAACGTAGAGACGGTTGGGTAGCGTCGGGCCGGGGATGGAAGAGAACCAGTGATCGCAGATGGCATACTGCCGGGCCAGGGTCGTGAGGACGGGAAGGCCGGCAGGGGCAAAACATTTCATGATGTGTGCGCCGAGAGCGGCGCTGCCACTCTTGGTTTCGTAGTTGCGGACAAAACCGGACATGTTCGGCGCCTGCCCGGTTTCCGGATTCGAGACACCGTACAACTGTTCGGTGACGTCAGCGAAATGGTGGTTCGGATCGGCAGCAAGATCACCGGTGGGACGAGCATCAGAAGAGGCATAGATCTTATTCCCGAGAGAATCTTCATTAAATGGCAACGAGGCAGGATCCAACCCCTCGATGTTGTAGCCCGGCGCCTTCATAAAGCCGAATAGATGGTCAAAGCTGCGGTTTTCCATCATGAGCACGAAAAGATGCTTGATTTCGGCGGGCATTGCGGGCCTCCAGAGATTCTTAGTTCAGAATGGACGGCTACCCACGCGATGCGAATGACGATCAAGTTATGTATATGTAGAAGGGATTTGCAAATTATGAACCACGCGCAAAGCGAAATCAAGTCTCGATGTCCGGGACAACAATTGGCCACTCCATTTCCTATCGCGATCGTGGGAATGGAACGACGGACGCCAGAGTACTAATCGATTGCGCGGACTGCGCGGTGCGAAGCGGCAAGCAGGGTGACCAGGAGCACCATGGCTCCTGCGCCGAAGAAAGTTCCCGAAACGCTGGCCTTCAGCGCGACACCTGCAATTGCGAGAGAAAGGGGCGTGAGCCCTACGGATGCAAACATTAGAACACTCATCACGCGGCCCATCAAAGCGTGTTCGACTCGCTGCTGAAGCCAGGCGATTAACTGGATATTGAGGAAGGCAACGGTTCCGCTCATCAGAAGGAGATCGGGCACCAGCGTGGTGATGCGACCAAGGAATCCAAGGGAGGCAACACAAAAACCGATCATGGCGCTGGCCAGGAGCAGAGTGAGACCGCTGCGGCGCTGCCGCACCACACCTGCGCAGAGCATCCCGACAAGACTGCCGGCGGCGAATGACGATATAAGAAGTCCGAATGTCGAGGCCGTAACGAATTTCTGTTTTGCGATCACGGCCAGACCGACAGTCACGGGTCCCGCGAGGGCGAAGTTGAGGACGGCGATAACCAGCACGAGAGAGCGGAGAGAGACATCGGCCTTGACGTAACGGAGGCCGTCCGCAATGGCCCGCATCATGCCGTCTTGCGGAGCCGTAGGGCTCGGCGTCTGTTCCTCGGGCAGGCACATCAGGGCGACGATGATCGCGAGGAAACTGATTCCATCGAACAGGAAGGCCCATGCACTGCCGAATGCCCGGATGAACAGGCCGGCTGGTCCGGGTGCGATGAGCGTGGTGATTTGCTGTGTGGATTGGGAGACTGCATTTGCCGCGGGAAGCTGTTCGGGTTCGACGATGAAGGGTAGAAGGGCGGAGCTGGCGGGGTAGGAAAAGGCGTCGGCCACGCCGAATCCGACGACAAGAAAATAGAGTTGCCACACATGCAGGGTCCTGAGGAAGAGGAGCACCGCCACCGCCGTCACGAGTGCCGAGCGGACGAATGCGGCGAAGATGAGGATCCTTCGTGGAGAAGCCCGGTCGCTGATCGCTCCGCCGAGAAGCATGAGCACGGCGCGCGGAATCGCAGCGAGCATCGAGATGGTGCCCAGAACGACACTCGATCCGGTCAGCGAAAGTACAAGCCAGGGCAAGGCAACAAGGTAGAACTGGTCGCCTGTCCAGGAGACGATATTGCCAATCCAGAGCCAGCGGAAGGCGCGATTACGCAGTGGATGCTGCGTCTTCTGCACGAGAGCAGGAGAAGAACCCACCTTCATCGGGAGTTCATCTCGTCGGACAAACTAAATACGAACTCCATTGACATCTTCACGATGCCTTCGGCTTCACGCATTGGTTAAGGCGGTTTATCGACATCGCGGTTGAAACCAAAGGAACGGAGGACCCACGTCTTTCACTTGACCTGGAAACAGGCAGGCGATTACACAGATGATTTTCCGGTCAGGGAATCAATTCATCCGGCAAGCAGACTAGCGTCCAGCGAAGTGTCTTCCTGCCGGCGCGTCGATTCCGGGATCTGGCCCAGCAAGAGAGCCATGATTTCGCGCTGCAGAGCTTCCCCCTGGCTGCGGCTCATACACTTCTCGTCCCCGACGTAATAGAACCGCATCTGTCCGTTGAGCAGATAGCTCACCAGGCCAAGCAGCCTGATGTTAAAGGAGTGCACATACAAGCGCAGGTCCCTGATCTGAAAGGGAGCGTCGGGTTCGGTGACCACGACATCGCCCAGGTTGGAAAGCGCGAATCGGTTCCAACTGCCGTTAACCCTCAGCGCCTCGGCAATTCGCACCAGGGTGTGAATCTTGGCATCGGGCAGGGGGCGCAACATCCCGAAGAAGTGGTAGCGACCGGGAATACTCAGCAGTTCCTGTTCGATCATCCCGCGCAATTCCCGGTGCACTGCCGCGGCTTGCACCCAGAAGTCGTTCCTGGGATCCCGGCCAGTGCGCAGTTTCAGGCTTCCGCCTCCAAAAAAAAGCATGTCGCTGCGGAGCATTGCGAGCCGGCCCCGTCGGGCATCCATGGGACTCTCGATCCACGCGGGCATTTTGCGTTCGCCGAGAACAGCGAGGAGCGCGCGGTCGAGCGCAACCGTCAGCGCTGCGTGAACCGATACGCCTTCCGATCTGCAACGCCGCCGGAGCGCATCCGACATTTCCCGGCTTGCACACCACTCCAAAGCATATTCGTTGTTCACCGGGTTCCCGCGCGAATTGGGAACGAGCCCCAGGATCGCGTTCGTCATATACGCGCTTATGCGGCGCTTCCAGGGATGCGGCGGCTGGTAATCGCCGACGATGTCATCGGGTGAAATCGGTGCATAGGGAGTCGGTGTCTCATCCTTGTGGAGAAATCGCAGCACCTCTCTCACGATGGTGAGGACACTCATGCCGTCGCAGATGCGGTGCGATGTGACGAAGAGCAGATCCTGCTCCATATCGGAGTGCAGCCAGACCACGCGCAATTGCGGTTGATCGTAGACAAAGGGAGTTCTCAGCTCCGCGGCACTTTCGCGGCGAAAGTCGTTTTCACTCAATCGCGGCAGGATGCGCAGCGGAATCTGCGGCGCACAATCGAATTCGTAGTACAAGCCGTCCTGCGCTTCTCGAATCAGCATGCGAAGCGCCGGATGCTTATATTGCAGGCGCGCGATCGCCGCTCGCAGCCGTTGCGCTTGGAAATAGCCATCCAACCGGACAAAGTACACGATATTTCCATCGATCATGTACTCAATGCTGGACAACTTCCGCTTCATTCCGGGGCTCCTGTCATGGTGACGGCGGCGTCATGACCCGCATTTTTCAGGCTGCGTTCATCCCGGTCGCAGAACGCGGTAATGTGGGGGTGGCGTTCCTCGAATGTGCCCAGCCGGTTCAGCAATCCGTCGAGAAACCCGCACGCCATCGCAGTCAGCTTCCGCAGTTTGTCGGTATCGAACAGCACCACGCAGAGCGCCCAGTAAAGCACCAGCGGCGTGATGAGCCAGTGCAACCTCCAGCGGGAACGATAGAGCCGCAGGCAGTGGATCGCGTTGCGCGTGCCGTAATAGCGCCGCCAGGCCGCATGATTCGTCGTGAACAACTTCCCGTGCTTCTCGATTTGCCCGGTCGTCTGCAGGATGGTCACCTCGGCGTTTATGCACACGGGCACGTTCCGGCTGCAGGCGCGCAGGCTGTACTCTACGTCGACGCATTCGATGAAGTAGTCTTCGCGGAAGGACCCGAGCCTGCGATACGCAGCAGCTGAAATCGCCGAACCGGAGGAGATAATGCACAGCGTTGGAATGAGCCCTGAAGCCCGGTTGTCGATCCGAACCGGCATGGGAAAGCGCTTCTCCGGCGGAAACACGGCCATGCACTTCTTCAGATTGATCTCGTAGATCTTCGGTCCAAGCACAAACTCTTCGCCGCCCAGCGCAACGCCGGCCTCCATCATCTTGGTGAAAAACGAGGCGTCGATATTGGTGTCCTGATCGAGCAGAAAGAGGACGTCGCAATCGCGGGCCAGCAGGCGCGCAGCGCCGCGGTTATAAGCGCCCGCCAGCCCGCCCTGATTCCGGTTGAAGATCACCTCCATCCCCTGATCGCGCAGCCGCTCGTGCAGCGGCAGGTTCGCTTCCTGAGAGTTATCCACCACAACGACATCTACGCAGACGGCCTGGGCCCGGGCAAGGTTGACCAGGAATTCCGCCGTCGGTTCGTAGAGAACAAAGATGAGGCCAAAAGTCTTCATATCGTTGTTTCCCTCTGTGCCCAGCGCTCCTGTTCCTGGCCAGATCCATCCTGCAGACCGATGGCCGCCGAGGCGCGGAGAATCGACATCGCTCTCTCCCGAATGGCACGCGCCTGCGTCTGAGGGAGCGAACGTTCATCCGAGATGATGGCGAATTCCATTGCGCCGCCAAAACTGGAAAGGATCACCGTGTTGGCTGGACTGGGAGAAACCATCACCAGCGGACTATAGACATGCTCGATGTGAAAACTGCGGAAATGTTGTGGGAGATCAAGTCTGCCCAGATTGGAAAACGTGACGTGCCGTATGGCGGGTGCAGCGTCAGTATCGGCGACCAGCCGCGCATACCGATCGTGCAAGTTCTCCAGGGCTGCCAGATATTCGTAGAATTGTTTGCCCAAACGATCGATGCGCACCGCCAGGTTTTTTCGAATCGCGCGTGCGTTCTCCCAAAAGGCGGAGTTGGAGATGCCCTCCGCAGAGGATAGCTTCGGCATCGGAATCGCGACGCCGGGTGCGATGCCGAAGAGAGCCTCGGGATGCAGCCGGGGCATGAACCGGCGGGCGTTGACCATGGTGTAGGCATTTTTTAGAGCGCCTGCGCCGCGGATCTCGCGGAACGCCTGTTGGAACGCCACGCCAGCAGCTGCGAGAATCGTAACGTTTTCCTCCCGGCAGCGCTCGATCAGAGGCCGGGCATCGGCCGGATCGAGTTGCCAGCGATGGAAATAGATCTGATCGGCACACAGGCGGCGCTCTTCATGCCGGCGCGGCGCCCTCACCAGAAGCGCCAGCCGCAGCAGGGCCGTTCGCCGGCGCACCCGAAACCGGAAGCTCCGGCTGCGTAATAACGCCTCGGGAACGAGGTCTTCGATCGCGCCGAGAGCGTCGTATGCGCCGGCCTCTGCCCGCGGATCGTCGTATGCGGCAAAACAGTCGCGCAGGAGTATCATGCCGGATGGCCCATCGCAGATGCAGTGATGGGCGACCAGCATGCATTCATGGACTCCGTCGCCGCGCAGCCATACCAGCCGCACCAACGGTTCCTGCGTCGATCGGAAAGGTGTGATCCACTCACGGCGCGCTTCCTCTTCCCAGGCAAAGTCAGTGCTTCGCTCTGCGATCCGCAAGGGCACCGGTGCAGGTCGACTGCGCAGCACGAAGCGGGGACCTTCGGCATTCTCTTCCACGACGCAGCGCAAGAGCGGATGCTTCGCCTGCATTTGTGCCAGCGCCTGGCGAAGCCGCGTCTCGTTCAGATCGCCGCGCACTCTCACCGTGAAAAGGCTGGTGAACGGTGTGTATCCATCGCGATACATCGTACGTTCCAGCAACAGCAGGCGGCGCGATGGCATTTCGTCCAGCCCCGTCACCGTTGCGGGGTATGGTGAGACAGGCGCCTGTTGCAAGCTGGCCTCTAATTGCGGGGTGCAAGCCGTGCGCGGAGGAGGAATGTGCGGTTGCGCTTTCATACCGGGACCTCGGTGGGAAAAGCAATTTGGGATGCTGGTTCCATCGACGGCAGTAATTTCCAGGCACCCAGCCACCGCAGAGCTTCCGTGACGCCATCCTCAGCACGAACGGCTCTGCCCAGTGCGGCAGCCGTTTCGATCATCCCGCGCTGCTGGCTCTGTGCAATCGCCGAGGCGAGTTTGGCCGGACTAAGAGTCTTGCGCTCGACGGCAGCCGGTGCAACACCCTGGCGGGCGAGACAACGTGCCCAAAACGGTTGATCTCCGTAGAAGGGCACAATCACGGAGGGAATCCCCGCACGCACAGCTGCTGCTGTGGTGCCGGCGCCGCCGTGATGCACGGCGCCCGTCACCCGTGGAAAGAGATAATCATGCGGTACATGACGGACATAGAAGACGTCGTCGTCCCCGTGCCCCTCGCTGCCATCGAGACCACCCCAACCCGTCGCCAGCACGGCGCGGTGACCACTCATCTTCACGGCCTGCAGTACGGCGTCGGTGAACTTGCCCGCATCGCTGCTGACCATGCTGCCGAAGCCGATATAGATCGGCTTCGGTCCGGCGGCAAGAAATTCGGCCAGCTCTCTTGAGGGCTCCCAGCCGCGCTCATCGAGAAACCAGTAGCCCACGACCTGGCTTGTGTCGGGCCAGTCTGCGGGCCGCGGGAGTACATGTTGGCTGAAGCCATTGATCACCTTCGCTCCATGCATTTCACTGCTGAACAGATGGGGTCCCCATCGCGGATAGGGCCGCAATCCTAGCTGCGGCCGCACAATGTCATTGATGGCCGGACGCATCACGCTCCAGATCAACTGATAAAGAAGGTGGTGGGCTCCCAGGCTCAGCAGGCCCGGCAACTTCCGGCCGCTACCGCTCAACACCATCGGCGGCAGAATTCGGGATGGCGTCAAGGGCTGAAGCCGGGCAATAGCGAAAGGGATGGCGAGCGCTTCGGACAGGGCTTTCGCGAGCAGTGTACTGTTGCTCACGCCGATCAACAATCCCGCGTCTTCGCTCGCAGCCAGGCCTTCCGCAACCCATTTTTTTGCCCACACGGCATAACGCTGGCGAAAGATGCGTGCCATGGCGCGGAGATTCATGCCCTGGTCCGCGATCGCTTTGTCGGCTTCGAGCATCGCCTGGAAATCCGCCGTGAGTACGGAGAACTCGAGACCAGCATCGCGGACCAGTTTCCTGAAGTTCGTGCTGGTGGCGATCCGCACGCGATGCCCCGCGCGCTGCATCCCCTGGCCCAGTGCGATGCACGGCCGGACATCGCCCTGCGTCCCGATCGTGAAGATGACAATTGGTTTCTGCATGCTGTTCATGGATTCGGTTGTTGGCTGCGGATCGCTCGCAGGCTCCATCAGGCCGCCGACCACGCCTCCGTCGCCAGCCGCTGGTCCATATCGGAGAGGCGCCCCTGCAGGATGTTCCCGATTTGCTCGGCCGGCACCGCGTCGAACACCGTTTCGTGATCGCAGTCCAGTTCATGCACGTCAAGCCTCCCACCCACGAAAGCACGCCATGCAGATGGACTATGACCGAGAATTACCGGCAGGTCGCCCTCCGTGGCGCGGAAATAGAGCACATCCACATCCACGCGCCGCGGCACGTGACGCCTCGCCAGTTGCATGTTGTTGAGCATTACGGCGAAGACGTGCTGAATGAACTGAGGGTGGCTGCGGAGGATTTCATCGGCGACCGGCATGGTGCGCCGGCTGTAGATCCGCCGGAGGGTTTCAGAAAGTTGCTCCATCGTCGCGGGCATTTCCCCGTGTGGCAAGGCAATATCCAGGAACTTGAGCACCGCCCGCACTTCATCCGCTTCGGTCAGCGGGCAGCCGCGTTCGACGGAGGTGAAGAGATAGGTATCAATCATCGCCAGCAGATCGACCTGCAGATTCCTGGCGAGCATCTGCTCCGCCATGGAGTGGGCAATCAGGCCGCCGAGCGACCTGCCCACCAACCGATAAGGCCCTTCCGGCTGGATGTCCAGGACCTGTTCCAGGTAATCGGCAGCGATCTCTTCAATGCTGCAGGGCAGCCGTTGGCCGTCGCAAAGCCCGCGCGACTGCAAGCCGTAGACCGGCATGTGCGGATGCAGATGCCGCAGCAAAGCAGAAAAAGAGAAACTGAGACCGGCAATCGGGTGGATGCAGAAAAGCGGTCGCA
>JASHVE010000249.1 GCA_030039675.1 Acidobacteriaceae bacterium
ATTCTCGATTTTGCCGGCATCCGCGCGGAGGCAAAGTTCGATGGCATCTCATTGAAGCCCGCGCTCCAGACAGGCCAAGGTACGGAACAGCGCACGCTGCTCTTCTTCGGCGGATGGCACGTCGGCGTAAACTTCGATTGCGGCATCCAGCGCCGCGCCTCCGACGGCCGCCGCTATCTCTACTCGTACAACTGCACATCGCAAGTCGATGAGCTCTTCGATCTGGACAGCGATGACGCGCACAATCTCATCGACAGCCCGGAGCACGCGCAAGTACGCAAAGAACTCATCCGCTGCCTGGGTGCAACGCTTCAATCCGACCCGCGCTGGGTAGGCTACTGGGCTGAGTTCCGCATCGCGCGGTTCCACGATCTTCCTTGGGCGCATGGAGACATGCAGCTCTTCACGATGCCCAGTTGAACCGAAAACGTTCAGCCCAGTGAATCGATGAGCGCAACAGCCGTATTGGAGACGCCGCTGCCCTATTCCACAGTAACCGCGATGCCCTTCCCATCGTCCGGCAGAATGAAGCTGAAGCTCTGCGCCGCCCGTGACACGGGCACAGAAGCGTCCTTCGAGTTGGCCGAGACCTCCCCTTTTTGCGGCTTCCAGCCGTAGACCTCCGTGCGGATGTCTTTCCACCACGCCGGATACGATCCCTCATGCGCACCAACATGCAGATGGAGTCCGTCCGCCGCAACCTCGCAGCTGAACTTTACGCGCAGGTAGGCGCCATGCTGAAAGTCATAACTTTTGCCATCATCCTGATAAAGATCTCCCGTGCACGAGTCGCCCGCATAGACGCGCAGCGTCAGCGGTCCTTCGGGTGTCTCATTCGTGCTCTGTGTCAACGGCGCCAGAGGAAGGATCGAGCCGCCACGGACGTACACGGGAAGCTGATCGAGACGGGGCGCAACGTGCAGCGTAAGAGGGGCATTATGGTCCGGCAGGCCTGTGGAATCGACCGAGTTGAGAGCCGCCTTGACCCGCTCGCCGGTCCAGAAGTCGTACCAGTCCGGGGAAGGCAATTCCACCGAGTAATCGTCCAGTTCATCCGGATAAGGCTGAGGCGCAACCAGCAGATCCGGTCCAAACAGAAACTCGCCCCCGGCTCCGGCGTCCACGTCGATCGGGTGCCGGTCCGGCGCTGCATCCGGAAATTCAAGAAAGAGCGGCCGCACAATCGGAAGCCCCGTGCGCGACGCTTCTTCCGCAAGCGTATACAAGTACGGCATGAGCTGATATCGGGTTTCGATAAAATGCCGGCGGATCGCTTCTTGCTCTTCACCGCCCACCCACGGCTCCTGATCGCCCGTTCCCTTCTCGGTGTGATCGCGGTCGATGGGCTGGAACGCCGCCACTTCGATCCATCGCGTCAATAACGCAGGCGAAGGAGTGCCCGCGTACCCTCCTACATCCGCGCCGCTGAAAGCGAAACCGCTCAAGCCAAGATTTTCCAGCATGGGCGTGGTCATGCGCAGATGATTCCAGCTGCTGCTGTTGTCTCCGGTCCATGTCGCCGCGTAACGCTGCCCTCCGGCATAGGTAGCCCGCGTAAGCACAAAAGGACGGCTCTGCGGATCGAGCACCCGCAGCCCCTCAAAAGTGGCACGCGAATTTTCCATCCCGTAGACGTTGTGAATCTCAGCGTGCGTGGCCGTGCGCAACGCGAAGCCCGGCTCATCGATGCGATGGACCACATCCAACGGCATGGTGTGCGTAGGCGTATTGAAGACCGATGGCTCATTCATGTCATTCCAGAAGCCATCGGCGCCATCATGACGAAACTCGCGGTAAAGGGTGCCCCACCAGGCGCGAGTCTGCTGGCGGGTGAAGTCAGGAAAGACGCTGGGGCCCGGCCAAACCACGCCCACATACACCGAGCCATCCGGATTCTTGACGAAGTGGTCGCCTGCCATGCCGGAGTCATAGGGGGCATAGCCGGAACCGCGGCAATCGGCGATGTGGAGATCGGTGATCATCACCACATGAAAATTCTCCGCCTTCAGTTGCGCGATCATGCCGGGAAGATCAGGAAAGGCCTTTCGGTTAACCGTGAAGGGACGGTTGTGCTCCTGGTAGTCGATGTCGAGATAGATCGCGTCGGCGGGAATGCGGTCATGGCGAAGCCGGTTGGCAATTTCGAGCACCCTGTCCTGCGTCATATAGCTATAGCGCGATTGCTGAAAACCCAGCGACCAGAGCGGTGGAAGCGGCGGTGTTCCCGTGAGCCAGGCATATGTCTCCACCACCTGTTTGGGAGACGGGCCATAAAACACGTAATAGTCCACAGGCCCCGCGTCGGCGCCGAAGGAGTACGCGGTCGCCGATTCCTTGCCGAAATCGAAGCTTGACCGCCATGTGTTGTCGAGCAACACACCGGTCGCGCGCCCGGCGCGAAAGGTCATGAAGTACGGAATGCTTTTGTAGATCGGGTCCGTCGACTCCTGGAAGCGATAGGCATCTGTATTCCACAGCGTAAAGGCCTCGTTGCGGCGATCGAGCGGCCCGGTCTTGTCACCGAGTCCGAAGTAGTGCTCGTCCAAAGGCATCGTTTTGTAAATGCGGAAAGCATCGCCGTCAAAATGCACCGGACGTGCATCCTGCTGCACAATGTTGCCGTCCAGGTCGCGAATCGTGATCATGAGAGTCTGCGGGTCAACTTGAACGGCCAGATCGCGTGTGCGAAAACCCGAGCCCTCTGCAGAAACGGAAGCCGACGCATGCCGAGACTCCGGAAGCACGGCCCACGACGCATCTTCAGGAGGAGTCTGGCCATGCCAGATACGAATGCGAAGAACATCGTCGCGCAACGCTACAACCTGCTCGTGCAACTCTGCGGCTCGCACTTCAATGCCATTGGAAAGCGCCGTCACACCGGAGCCTGCAGCTTGAGTCCCGGCCGCAGACTGCGCCAGGGCCGCCGGGCAAAAAAGCAATCCGATCATCATCGCGAAGATAGAGATATTTGCACGCATGAAAACTCCCGGGTGGTTGCAGCACAGAAGATAGATGCAAGGAAAGTACGAGAGGTGTTGCGCCTCTATGGCGCAGAAGCCTGGGCCAAGCCAGGCTCCAGCGGTGAAAGATCAGGATCTTCGATGCGCTTGTAACCCTGCGCCGCGCGCTGCTGCTTGATGCTTTTCACCCGGTCGATCGCCTCCGTTG
>JASHVE010000250.1 GCA_030039675.1 Acidobacteriaceae bacterium
GGACCCGCAGGCACGATCCGCGTTGGCTCTTCCCTGCTCCCCGCGCCGGATTCGACGGGTGCTGCGGTGCGCTGCCCCTCACTCACGATGATCGGATTCTGCGTGCGGTAATAGACCAGCCGGGCGAGGTCGCGGAAGTAGACGACGCCGACGATGTGTTCGGGGCCGCGCGATTCATCGTAGGCCGGGATGCGCGAGTGATGGCGGGCGATTACGCGAGCGCAGGCCTCTTCGAGGGTCATGGTGGAAGGCAGTGAAAAGATCTTCTGGCGCGGCGTCATGATCTCGCGTACCGGCACGTCATCGAGTTCGAGGGCGCGGTGAACGAGGGTTTCCTGGAACTGCGGCAGCAAACCGAGACGGCGGGCCGCAGTGGCGATGAGCTTGAGTTCCTCCGGCGAATGCACCGCAGAGCGCTCGGTGATGGGAATGTCGAAGCCCTGGAGGACTGCCGCGGCCGAGTTGCGCAATACACGAACCGCCGGCCGCACCACGTTCATGAAGACGAGCATCGTGGGAGCAACAGCAACGGCAAGCGCCTCTGCGCGGCTCAAGGCCAGCGACTTGGGCACCAGCTCACCGACCACGACGTCGAAGTAGGTGATGATGATGAACCCGAGTGTGACTGCAGCGATATGATCCCAGGCGCGGGCGTGCGGAAAAAGACTGAACCAGGGCTGCAGCATCGACGAGACGAGCGGTTCGCCGATCCAACCAAGAGCCAGAGAACACAGCGTGACCCCGAGCTGCACAGCGGGAAGAAGCTCGTCGAGGGCGTGCTGCAATCGGCGTACTGCGCGCGCGCCCGGTACATGGGCAGCAAGCAGCTGCTCGATCCGGGTATCGCGGATGGAGACGAGGGCAAACTCGGCAGCGACAAAAAAGGCGTTGGCCAGAATGAGCATGGCCACTGCGACCGATTTGAACAGCGGAAGGCCGTGCATCTGGGGGAGAGAATAGCATTTCAGGGTCAGTCGGCCCGGCAGCGAACCGCTCCCGGCCGGTCTGCGAAAATCTCGGACACTCATTGCGGGAACGTTTGGGGAGCTGGCCGCGTACTACCAGTAGAGAGGCGGGGGCTCAATTTTCGGCTGTCCGCGAATGGACGGTCGTGTCCGGAAGCGAACAAACCGAGCAAGCGAATGGTAAGCGCTTCTTGGCTCAACACCTGAAGAAAAAGGCGTCTTGCGGCACTCGGCTTTGGCTAACGGAGTGCAATCTTCCCCGCGAAGATTCCGCGCTGCCCCGTGTGATCGAGTCGAAGATTGATTTTACGGGCGGATCGCCCGGCAAGAAAGCAATGGGAGAAGATGATGAGATCTACAGGAGCGATAACGGCTGCGCTGCTGGTGGCGACGTCGGTCGTCGCAGCACACGCAACAGAGGCCACGTTCGAACGCGATCTGGCGGTGAACGGCCGGGTCGAGCTGAATGTGTCTACGGGATCCGGAGCAATTCACCTGACGCCGGGATCAACGGGGCGCATCCACATCTTTGGCCGCGTGCGATCCAACTGGGGCGAGAATGACGAAAGAGTGCGGGAGATTGCAGCGCACCCGCCGGTGGAGCAGACGGGCAACATTGTGCGCATCGGCGAACGGCATGAGGGTCTGCACAACATCAGCATCGATTACGAGATCGAGGCACCGGCGAATGCCTTCCTGACAGCGGTCACCGGGTCAGGAAGTCTTGTCGACGATGGCGTGGGCGCGGAGACGAAGCTCACCACCGGATCGGGCAGCATTCACGCGACCGGGCTGCAGGGAGGGTTCTCCGTCGATACGGGATCGGGAAACATCTACGCAGAACAGACGGGCGAGGGCGACGTAAAGGCCGAGACGGGATCGGGCTCGATCGAACTGCGCGATTTACGGGGAGCGCTTCGCGCACAGACTGGTTCGGGCAGCATTAGGGCAGGGGGAACGCCGACCGGGCCGTGGCGGCTCGATACGGGGTCAGGCAGCGTAGAGTTGTGGACCGGCGGCGCGGCGATCGCGCTCGATGCATCGACCGGGTCAGGCGGCATTCATTGCGACCGCGAGATCGCCACGCAGGGAAGCTGGGAGAAGCATCATCTTACAGGTAAGATTGCGGGCGGCGGACCGATGGTGCGGATCTCGACAGGCTCGGGATCGATCAAGATTCATTGACGCCCATTGACGGCTGGAACCGGTCTCATAATCCATCTTCATCAACTCGTGAACGACACGGGACCCGCCCTGTTGCTGGGTCCCATACTCGCGCAACAAGCCGCGCGCGCATTTATGAGACCGGTTGTAGGAGAAAGCGCTCACGGAGGGCAGCCTTCCGGCTTTCCCGGCACCAGGTTGCGGTAGCCCGGATGAACGCCGGGCGTGAGACGCTGATGTGCGGCGATCTTCTGTAACAGCTGGCTGAGCCGGTGGCGCTCGGCTGGGTCAAGCGCCGCGCAGACTGCATCTTCGTGCGCGCGCGCCACGAGGCCGATCGCTGCGACGGCTTCGCGCCCGGCCTCGCTCAGGTGCAGCGCGTAGATGCGCCGGTCGTCGGGGTTGGCCCGGCGCATCACCAGCCCACGCTGTTCCATGGAATCGATCACAGCGACCAAGCGGCTGGCATGCATGTTGAGCTTGCCCGCCAATTCCTGCTGGCTGATGCCGGGGGAGTGGTGAAGCAGCCGCAAGATGCCGGCGTCGGGCGGCGTAAGGTCCAGCGGGCCCAGCATCGAAGCGAACAGCTGTGCGGCGCGAGCGCCTACCTGAGCCAGCAAAAATGCCACCGAATCGTGGCTTCTCTGAATCTTCCGTTGCGCCATATCGAAAGTATGACACGTAATAATCATTACATATTGTAATGATTAGTGTCTATAATTGGTCAGGAGGTAAACGGCCATGCAGGCATCACCGGCAACTGCTCCAGGGACCCAGCGCCACCCCAGCCCGCCTTTGGGGGTACTGGCCATTGTCTTCACGGTACTTTTCTGCGCAGGACTTTATCCCGTCACCTACTTTGGCGGAAGGCCCAGCTTCCCTCTGCCGTGGGCGCCGGCACAAACGGTGGCCGCGTTCTTCCAGGAGCGCTCAGCAGCGGCGCTGTGGTGCGCGTTTTTGCATTTTGGGTCGGCGGTTCCACTGGGCCTGTTTACCGCAGCCATTGTGAGCCGGCTCGAGTTTTTCGGCGTGCGCGCGGCGGGAGCGAAGATCGCACTCTTCGGTGGATTCGCAACGGCCATTCTGATGTTGGCGAGCTCTGCAGTGCTGTGGACTACGGTCTTTCCGGGCGTGGCGCAGGATGCTGCGCTCACGGTAGCTCTCCACTTTCTGGATTTTGCGCTGGGAGGTCCGGGCTACTCGGTTCCTTTTGGGTTATTGATGGCGGGCGTCTCGGTTCCCGTGCTTTTTCGCCGGCTCACACCGCAATGGATCCCCATCCTGGGATTGGTGCTTGCCGTGTGCGGGGAACTGAGCTGGCTGAGTATTGAGTTGCGCCCAGCGCTTATTCTGATTCCGATTACGCGCTTCCTCGGCTTCGTGTGGATGATTGCCGTGGGCTTCGCATTACCCACGGCGATCGAGACGCGAACGAATGGAGCGACACTATGACGGCCTGGCGGGAACGCGAGATAGTGCGCCTGCTCCACCTGGTACTGAGTGTTCCGATTCTTGGCTTCCTCTACGGGCCGGTAGCTCATATTCCGCGAGCCGCATGGTTCACACGCTGGATCGCTGTACCGGTGGTTATTCTCAGCGGTCTGTGGATCTGGCTCAAGCCGCGCGTCGTGAAACGGCTGCATCTGCGGGATGCGCAGGCCGGGCTCCACGCCACGATAAGCGCACAGAGATAGGGTTCCGCGGAAACTGAGCGGTTACGGGATAAGGTAGTACGGGTTGGGGTACTTGACGGAGAATTCGGCTTCGGGCCGGCCTTTGAGGTCGCTCCACTGGTCGCCGACATTGAGAATAATCTTGTAGCCTTGCGCGGCGATCTGCGCGCGCGCGCCAGATTTATAGGCAATGACGGACTCGCCGCGCGTGGACTGCGGGCGCAGCGTCAACTGCTGCCATGTGAAGCCCTGAGCGCGGAGATTGCGTTCCGTGGCGGTGCGCTCAGAGTCGGCACGTCCGGTGATGAAGAAAACCGCGACTCCGAGGCGCTGCGCTTCCTTGTCCATGCGTAAAGTTCCAGGAATGGCCGGTGCGGCAGCCTCGTTGACCCAAGCGTCGAAGGCCTTTGCGTCAAAAGCGAAGCCAGCGCGCAGCATTTCCTGATAATTCGAAAGCGAGGTCTCATCGATGTCGAAGACCGCTGCGAGCTTTTCCTGTGCACTCCGATGGGCGGCGCGGCGGCGCAGAAACGCGATGGCGCGATCAGCCTGCGTGTCGAGGTCATGCGCGTAGCAGCCGCATTTGCAGGTGCAGTCGTGATACTGCTTCAGTTCCGTGATCAGGTTGTCGAGGTTCGGGATCTGTTCGGCCTGTGTGTCTACGCTGAAGACGGGGTTGGTGACAGGTTGAGCCGAAGTCTGTGCGTGAAGCTGGAACGAACTCAATGTGACGGCGAGAATGACGATCGCGCAATGCTTCTTCAAAATGCTGAACTCCTCCGATGATTTGCACGGGTTGAACAGCGCCGACTCATTACCCTGCCTAATCTCCGATCATATCGAAACGAGCGATGTAATCACCATGCGTGGGCCACGCGGCATCGGGCGCCGGGCAGCTTTACACTAGAGATATGGTGCATGTCTTACGTCCAATTCCTGTGGAGCGGTTGAAGTTGCTGGTGTTTGATCTGGATGGCACGTTGATTGATTCAGCGCAGGATCTGTGCAACAGCGTGAATGAAGCGCTGAAGGCATTCGATCACGAGCCGCTGCCCGACCCTGCCATTGCAAGCTTTGTCGGCAATGGCGCGCCGACGCTGGTTCGCCGCTCGCTGGCGCTGGCCAGCGATCTCAACCCCGACGATGTGGATGAGGAGTTGTTGTCCAAGGCTTATGCATTTTTTCTGCAGTACTACCGCGCGCACAAGCTCGACTTCACCTATGCCTATGAAGGCGTACTGGAAGCGCTGAAGGCCTTGCACGACCTGCACGAAGCGCCAGGCGGCACGAAGCGCACCATGGCTGTGCTGACGAACAAGCCGGTGCGGCCTGCGCGCGGCATCTGCGAAGGACTGGGACTGGCGGGCTTTTTCCCCCACATCTACGGCGGCGACAGCTTTGCCGCGAAGAAGCCCGACCCGGCCGGGCTGCGCGCGCTGATGGAAGAGACCGGTGCGCGGCCGGATGAGACAGCGATGATTGGAGACAGCCACGTCGACGTGCTGACGGCGCGTAATGCCGGGGCGTGGTCGATTGGATGCAGGTTCGGGTTTGGCCCGCAGAATCTCGACGAAATGCCTCCGGACGTGATTGTGGACAGGGCTTCCGACTGGACTGAGGTGCTCAGTCCTGCGAAAATCGGAGTGCAGGGTTAACAAAGAAGTTTTTTGCCTGGAGTTTGCGTTCTCCGCAAACTGTGGAAACGTTCTCTTCAGGCCATTTTTGTGTGAGGGACGCTAAGGGGCCAGTTGCGGCTTAAGCCGAAAGGCGGCTGGCGGTTTTGAGCTGATTTTTATTGCTGAGGTTCTTTCATGCGCTCCTGGGTTCTTGGCCTGTCTTCCGTTCTGCTGGCGCCGGTTGCGGCGTTGGCTTGCCACATCACAGTACAACCCCTCCCCAAGGCGCCCACTCTGCGCGGCGTGGTTGCCGACTCAACGGGTGCGATCATTCCCAACGCGGAGATCGACCTTGTGGATGCCAGCGGCGCTGTTCAAGGGAAATTCCAATCGGGGCCGGATGGAAGTTTCCAGGTCACAGCTCCGCATCCCGGCGCTTACACGCTCGTCGTCTCCGAAGCAGGCTTCAAGACGGTGCAGACACCGGTGACGATCGCTGCGCCGGCCGTTTCTCTTGTGGCAAGCCAGGCGGCTGTGAAGCTGGCTGCGCCGCTTCATATTGTGCTGCCGATTGCGCCGGCGGCGACGAACGTGACGGTGAATGCGGAGACCAATGACGATTTAACCTCTACCGACGAAAATCACGACTCATCGGTGATGACCGCGCAAGACCTGAAGGCGTTGCCCATCTTCGACAACGACTTTGTCTCTGCGATGGGATCGTTCCTGGACTCGGATGTGACGGCGACGGGCGGCACCGGAATCATGGTGGATGGCGTGGAGGCAAACCGGGTTACGGTGTCGGCCTCAGCGGTGCAGGCGGTGCAGATCAACCAGGACCCGTACTCGGCACGCTACTACTATCCCGGCCGCGGGCAGATGGAGATCATCACCAAGTCCGCCGCACAACAGTTTCACGGGGAGTTGAACTTCTACTTCCGCGACTCGGCATTGAACGCACAAAACGCGCTGGCACCCACAAAGCCTTTCGAGCAGCGGCGCATTTACGAGGGCAGTGCGACGGGGCCGATTCCTCACGCGAAGAACTCGAGCTTTCTGGTTTCGTTCAACCGCGCAGAAGAAGATCTGGATGCGGTAGTGAGCGCAACGATTGCGCCGACAGCGGCAAATCCGAGCGGAGCCTTCAACGCCAACGTACCGGCGCCGACGCGGGACACAGAGTTCAGCGTGAGAGCCGCGCACCAGTTCGGCAGCAAGCACTCGGCTTATCTGCAGTACAGCTTTCAGAACTGGACCGGGCAAAACCAAGGCGTTGGCGGGCAGACGCTGGCTGCCGCGGGCTATAACAATGCCTTTCAGGAACACGATTTCGTAGCGCATGCCGATTCTACGCTTTCGGGCACCACGCTGAACCAGCTCTCGCTGGTGGCCGAGCACTGGTCGACACGCAATACGAACGACCAGGAAGGCCCGCGGATCAGCCTCTCCGGCGACTTCACCGGAGGATCGGCGCAGTCCGATTCACTTGCCACGGAGTACAACGCGCGGCTCTCCGATATTGTCACCTGGATGCACGGCAAGCACCTGGTGAAGTACGGAATTGAAGTTCCGCACATGAGCCGGCGCGCCTATGACGACGAAACCAACGAGCTCGGCACGTACACGTTCGGGCCGACGCTGGCTGCGGATGGCACGACGGTGCTCGCGACTGCGTTGGAGAACTACGCGAGCGGTTTGCCTTCGGGCTTTTCAGTGAATACGGGCGATACGCACTTTATCTATCATCAGCAGGAAGTGGGCGGGTTCGTGCAGGACCAGTACAAGGTGAACAACCGGTTCGCCATTACGCCAGGGCTGCGCTACGACTGGCAAAACTTTCTTGCCAACCGGCGGCTGGGGTTCTCGCCGCGCGTCTCGTTTGCGTGGGTGCTGGACCAGCAATCGAAGACGATCGTGCGCGGCGGCGGGGGCATCTATTATGACCGTTTCGGCGGCGGGCCGCTACTGGATCTGGCCCGCTACGCCACGGCGCGGCGCAGGTCGGTGATCCTGTCGCTGAATCCGGCTACATTGCCGCAAACGGGCTGCGTGCCGATTACGGATTGCGTGGCGCTGACCGCGCAGCCACCCGCGCTCGCAGAGCTGGAACCGAATGCGAAGATTCCTTACCAGATTCATTACGGCATTTCGATTGAGCGGCAACTGGGTGAGCGCGCCACGGGAACGGTGAGCGTCTACTCCATGCGCGGCATCGATATGTTCCGCTCGGTCGACATCAATGCGCCGACGGCGGAGTCAGGCTACACGGTGCGGCCCAACTCCGCGTATGGACGCATCCGGCAGATGCAGCCGGAGGGGTTCTACTCGGGCAACGGCCTCGACATCTCATACCGCGGCATGTGGAACAAATACTTCAGCGGTTTCGGGCGGTACACGTGGTCGCATTACGAGTCGAACACCGGGGGCATCAGCTGGTTTCCGCAGAACCAGTACGACCCCGACGACGAGTGGTCGAACTCCGGCTATGACCGTGCGCAGCGGCTGGGCATGTACGCGATCTTCCAGCAGAAGAGCCTGCTCAACCTGGCGGCCGGCATCTTTGCCAACAGCGGCTCACCGTGGACTGAACTGACCGGCACCGACTACTACGGCGACGGCCTGTTCAATACCCGGCCGGAGGGTGTGGCCCGCAACTCCGAGGTTGGGCCTGACTACGTAGACCTGGACCTGCGCTGGGGCCACGACTTTGCCATCACGGCAAACAAATCGGACGAAGCGCCGCGGCTGGGCTTTTCGGCCAGCTCCTTCAACGTGCTGAACCACGTGAACGGCTCGGCTATCGACACCGTGGAAACCTCGCCGGAGTTTGGGCAGGTGACCTCGGTTGCGCCGCCGCGGCGCATCCAACTGGCCATGCGGTTCCAGTTTTAGGATTTCCGGGAACCGGCGGCGCGGTTTGCGCGTATAGTTGGGTGAAGATGCCCAGGGTCGTGTGCAAACTCGGGGTTTGGCTGATCGGCGCGCTGCTCGCCGGCGCGGCCGTGCCCGCCCATGCGGACCACGACGCCGTGCAGTTCTTCCGGAACATCGATGTGGCGGGAGACTCGCCGGTTCACGATGCGGTCTGCTTTTTCTGCAGCGTTCACGTGGACGGCGAGGTGACGGGCGACATCGTGGTGTTCTTCGGGAGCGTCCGCATCCGTGGCCAGGCGCAACACGATGTGGTGAACTTCTTCGGCAATATTTCGGCCGCGGATGACAGCACGATTGCACACGATACAGTCAGCTTCTTCGGCCACGTCCGGCTGGGGGAAAATGTGACCGTAGGCCACGATCTGGTGTCAATGTTCGGGGCCGTGCACGCGCCGCCCTCGGTGCGGGTCGGCGGGGACCGCGTGGTGTTCCTGGGATGGATCTTGTCGGTTCCCCTGATCGTGATCATCGTCGCGGTGATCGTGATCGTCCGCGAGTATCGCGTCCATCGGATGCGCCTGACTGCGCGGGGTTATCAGCCCTGGACGTAGGTTCTTCCCTAATTTTCCAACGAAACTGACCCACCTCTGCCGCTCCTGAGTGCCGGAGTGTTTTCTCTGTTCAAATTTATTTTGAACTTGTTCAATTTTTGCTTGACATGGCGATCGATGCCGCTTATCTTGTTCTTGAACGCGTTCAAATCCAATCTGCGGAGGACAAGAGGATGAACTATGTAGCCTGTGGTTATTTCAGCTATCTGGCCATCAGCATCGCGGTTACGATCTGGGTGGCGCGGACATTGCACCGGAGCGGCCGCGTTTTTCTGATCGATGCGTTTCACGGCAATGCCGAGCTCGCCGACTCTGTAAACCAACTGCTGGTGGTGGGCTTCTACCTGATCAACACGGGGTATATCGCACTGGCGCTGAAGACGACTGATCCGCTCACGGATCTGCGGCAAGTGATCGAGATGGAGAGCGGGA